>RPOO01000304.1 GCA_003857025.1 Methanothrix sp. | reverse complement strand
TGTAACTATGGCCTGGAAGGAAATTATCGCAATAAGTTTGCTCTCGTTGGCAATCCTGCTGGTTCTGCCGACCGCAAGCGCATCGAGCACGTCCCTCTCATATCTAAAATCCACAGTATCGTCCTTCGATGATCCCCGCATGGATTCTGTGGACCTGGCCTTCTATCTGGTCTCCCATGATATCGATGCCACACCCAAAGGCAGCTATGTAGAGGTCGATCTGGATGGCGATATCTACAAGCTGACGCCCAACGGCTCGGCTCCGGGACTGTGCAGCATTGAAGCATGAGGACGCGATCGGCTTTGCCGATATAGCGGAGGGCTGCCTTCCAGGCCATTTCCCTCCTCTGACCCAAGCGAACCATTGACTTTTCGGAACGCCATCTAAAAGCCGTTTTAAAGCACTATCTATTTCAATACTATTTTAAGCCGCTATTTGCTATGCCACTCCGTGCTATGCCACACCGAAATGCCTCCAGGCATCTTCAATATGCATCGCCTTCATTCCCAGTCTCTGGGACGGATTGATATCATTCTCGAAAGAGTCACCGATGTAAAGGATCTCATCCGGCCTCAAACCCATGTTGCCAGCACCGGCCAGGAAGATTCTGGCGTCCGGCTTCTTGTATCCGAAGTCCGAGGAGAACAGCACAAATCGGAAGTATCCGGAAAGCCCCAAATGCCTGATCTCCAGCTCGGAAAAAACCCTCTGGCCGTTGGAGACTATTCCCAGCGGATAGCCCTTGAGCTTCTCCAGGAGCCTCATGCTGGAGGGAAATACCTGCATGTGCCTGATCGACGCGGACCTGAAGAGACGAGCCGCCTCGATGCCGACTGCAACATCGTTCACCGGCCAGGAAGCATGTTGGCGGATGATCTTGCTGAAGACCTCTTCCACCTTCAGCTCCGGGTGCCATTCCCGGCATCTCTCCATCTCTTCCTTGCATCTGCCTTTGTATTCGTTCATCAAATCCTGCGGCGAGATACCAACTCCGTGATACATCAGCCATTTGCTCAGCGGCATGTAAGTCTCAATGCTGCTTTCGCTTGTCTTGATGTCGATGAGGGTTTTGTAGCAATCGAACATGATGCCTTTTACGTTGCCTAAATTTTGGGAACTGATGAAAACCGCCTCCAATAGCTTGAATAAATAAATTGCATTTTTTACGAAATGGAGACGGCTCAAGAAATTATATACTTTGTCAAAATTTAATATATATCTCTATACATGTCCCTTCGTTATGCTTATTCCATATACCAACTTGTTCTGCATTATTCTATATAGAAATCTGACCTTTCTGTAGCTGATTCATTTTGCACCCAAATGACCAACCGACAAAGACTCTCTTACGATTTAGTACTCTCAATAGATGCCCCGGTAGAACGCCAGCTTCCCGGCCAGGGGCCGGAAAAGCTTCAGCAGCCTGTTTTCTTCAACATCCGTCAGTGGCTGGAAATCCCGGCCCGCGTCTGCCAGCGCCTGCACTTCCCTTGGACTCTTGCACCCCACGATCGCTGTAGTAATCTCTTTCGAGAGAGCGAACCGGATGAGCAGATCAGGCGTAATTCCCGTTTGCGGCGAAATGTAATGCGAGGCTCCCAGCACCTTCATGCCGATTATTGCCAGGCCGCGGTCTCTGACTGCTGGCAAGACGCGGTCCAGGAATCCGCCAATCACCGCCTCAACAGGATTGACGGGCATGAGGACGGCATCCACCGGCCAGTTTTCCACAGCGTGCAGCAGAATATGCGGGTCGTGGTGGCCGGTGACGCCGACGTTGCCTGCGAGCCCGGCATCTCTCGCTTCCACGAATGCCTCCAGGGCTCCGCCGGGGCTCTCGATCTCTTCGATATCCTGGCGGGTGCGAACATCGTGAATCTGCCAGAGGTCGAGGCGATCCAGGTTCATGGTTCTGAGGGTTTGGGCTAGATCGGATTTTGCTCCTGCTTTGGTTCGGGAGGCGGACTTGCTGGTCTGGAAGATTCCGTCTCTCAAATCCCCATGCCTTTTCCAGAAACGGCCATAGTAGCCTTCGCTGCCTGCATAGGCCTGGGCCGAATCGAAGTAGGCTATGCCTTGGCGCACGGCCTCCTCGATTACAGCCTGCGCTTCTGCCTCTCGCCCGAAGGTGCGCAGCACGCCCTCGCCACCCAGGCCCACGCGCGTAACGGCAGGGCCGGTCTTGCCGAATAGTCTGGTAGCAATAATCATAATAACTGTCCTGCGAAATATCGTTCTTTGAAAATATTTGCCTGTAAACTATAAAACACCACGCAATGCTCAATTTCCGAAGGCTTGGAAGCGAAAGATATGCGGAGAATATGAAGTAGATGATAAAAAGGTTGATTGGCTAAATGATGGGAAAGAGGATCAGATTCATGAATTAGGAGGGAGGCAAAAGCCTTGGTGTAGGTGGGAGAAAATAGTTCACGACTTTTGCCATACTACTATACGTTAATTGTCGATATTTAAGGGTTTCGGCCATGAAGCCGGATCACGATAAGTGACGCTTGATGAGTGATGATCTTCAGACCCCTATAACCGATCGACGAGAATAGATTCTATGGCGCTGATTCTTGCGTTCGGATCGGCAGTGCAAGGCAAAAAGGCGTCGCGAAATTGTTGAGCAATATCAACTGCAGGGAAGCCAATCAAGGCCGACTGAGCCGAGTGTGCTGTTGGACCAGAGCTGAATGAACTTCTCAACGTTGAATACTCCCGTCAGATCCTCGGATACGTGGCTGTAAGTGGCGTGCCATCCCTTCAAGTTTGGCTTCACTTCCTTGGACTGCCAGGCGACATGGGAATTGCCGACGACATTGGAATTAATATGGACTTCGAGCGATGCATTGCCGCGAGTGTAGTCCTTTTTGTTGGTGTTGGACGTGTTGTAGGACCGGCTCACCACCTCGGTCTCCTTATCCAGATGTTCAAAATCGGTATACGCCTCGGTGACGCTTGCGCCTGCATCGTAGTTCTTGACACAGAGGATATCCTGGTTTTTCATGCCGCTCATGGCTTTGTAGAACGATTCGGGCAGATCAGAAGCCGCAAGGCTGATCAGGACAAAAACGACAGCTATCAAGATCAGTACTTGTCTCACTTTCCCGTTGCCTCAAACTGAATAATCGCTGCGATTCTATTTAAGGTGATGGGACAATTTAGGATACAAACCCTGAGAGAGCAACCGCTGCTTGTCGATATTTCAGCAACAAAAATA
>RPOO01000303.1 GCA_003857025.1 Methanothrix sp. | reverse complement strand
TTGGCAACTATCCCGCTCACCTGAAGGAAGGCAGCCTCGCTCACAAGATCTACGGCAAGACGGAGATCGTGGAGCGGCACCGCCACCGCTATGAAGTGAACCCGGAATACATCCAGCAGATTCAGGATAAAGGCATGGTGTTCTCAGGCACCAACGGGGATCTGATGGAGATATGCGAGATACCGGAGCATCCTTTCTTCTTCGGGTCGCAGTTCCACCCGGAGATGAAGTCGAGACCGGGCAGGCCATCGCCGCCGTTCCTGGCGTTTGTGGAGGCGATGAAGGGAAAAAGAAAATAAGAGTAGTACGTGGCCTTAGAGATCAGGTCACAACTTCATTGTTTTTTAGATGCATTGCATTTGCAATTTTCCGATAAGATTATAAGGCCGTGCAGGATTGGCACTAATAGTGACTCGGATGGAAAACAAGCTCAAATATGAATCAATTGATCTCAAAAAACTTAGAAAAGATAATTCAGAATACTTGCCAATAGATCCATTTCCACATCAAAAGAAGGCATTTAAAAAACTGAGCAGTACTTTTTTGCTCCCCTCGAAAGAATACACTGGCGGGCTGTTAGTTCTCCCAACAGGAGCAGGGAAAACATTTACAGCAGTCAATTGGATATGCAGAAACGTTATTTCGAGAAAAATAAAAGTTCTTTGGCTGGCCCAGTCTTCGTATTTGCTGGATCAGGCAAGCAAGTCTTTTTTGGATAATGCTATTGAGATACCTCGTACAAGGAATTCATTGAACATAAGAGTTGTATCAAGCAATCCATCCCAATCTAAAGCATCATCCATTATGGAAACCGATGATGTTCTAATTGTCACAACCCAGACGGCAATCAATTATTTTAACGCGAAACCGAAAGATGGAAAAGGAAGGGAAACAGAAACCCAATTCAAAAAATATATAAAAAATTGTGTTAATACAGGACTTTTTATAGTACTTGATGAAGCGCATCATGCGCCCGCTTATGGTTGTCGAACGCTTCTAATGGGTATCAAAGATATTATAAAAACGCCATGTGTTCTGGGATTAACTGCAACGCCTACTCATAACGAAAAGAAAATAAGCGGATGGCTTTATAAAATTTTTAATAAAAGGATTATATATGAAGCCAAAAAGGCGGATTTGATCGCACAAAATATTCTTGCAAATCCCAGGTATCTCCCTAAGCCGACTGGCAGAGAGTTTGAAGTTGATGACGATCTCAGAGACAGACTCGTAAGAGAACATAAAGATTTGCGTGAAGATATAATTGAAAAATTGGCGGACGATCATAAACGAAACGATTTCATAATATCAGACTATATAAAAAATAGTGATGAATATGGGAAGACGATTATTTTTGCTGATAGATGGTTCCAATGTGAATATTTAAAAAGCAAATTAAATGATAAGAACCTCGTTAGATCAATTAGAGCTAAGAATGGCTTGAGTAACATTAATATAAAATCCGAAGCCATTTATGCAAAAGTTGACAAAGATTCTAACAAAACGCCCGATGCCGAATTGATTATCAAGGAATTTCGGGATGGAAAATATGATATACTGGCAAATGTTCGCATGCTTACAGAAGGCGTCGATGTCCCTGATGTCAAGACGGTAATGCTCACAAGACAAACAACCAGTCCTATTTTGATGACGCAGATGATTGGGAGAGCATTACGAGGCAAAAAAGCCGGAGGCGGTCCAAATAAGACTCATGCCAATATTGTACTGTTCATGGACAACTGGAAGGGATTGATTGATGTTTGGGCCCATCCAGAAGGCGAAGAGGAACAACCTCCCGTAGTTAGAGGATATCGACCACATGAATTGATACCGATACGTTTAATTGAACTACTGAGCAGGCAGATTGAAAGCGGCATTAATTTTAACGATGGTCCATTCTTGGAATACATACCAGTAGGGTGGTACAGGACGGAGATCGTCGTTAGCTCAAATGGCAAGAATGGTGGCGATGAAGAGCTACCATCATTCGTCGAATATTCAATGGTCTACAATAAGACAAGAGACAAGTTTATTAAATTTATAAAAAGTGAATCCCAGAATATACCGCCTGAATGGGCAAATGAAAAATTGGATGAAAGGACGTTAGCCCCACAGATCCATAATTGGATGGCGAAATATTTTGATTTGTATGAGGATGATATTAGCGAGACCCTAGAGAACAGCCTAATGAAAATTGCTAGACATATTGCACAAAATGGAGAAGCCCCCGAATTTTACCCGATGGAGGATCGAGAAAAATACGATTTAGATGTTTTAGTTGAGAAGTTAGAGCAAAAAAATGACAATGAGCAATGGGAAGCGCTAGAAATTGAATTTAAAAAAGAAGGTAATTTATGGATTGACGTATATAATGAAGATCTATTTAAATTTAAAACGGCATTTGATGCTGCATTAAATACATATAATTACCATAAGCGCACCGGAAAATGGCCGGAAATCAAAATAGGACTGAGCAAATCGAAACCCAAGATGACACTTGAAGAGAAACAAGAATTAAAAAAACAAATCCTAGAGAGAGACAAAAATACATGCATGTGTTGCGGGAAGAAGGGGCATTTAGCAAAGTTGGAGATGGATCATATAAAGCCAGATTCGATGAACGGCAAAACAATCACCGAGAATTTACAGACATTATGCCGAGAATGTAATCATAATAAAAATAGAGATGAGATTGATTTTAAGAAAAGAGAATCGCCATTAGATGGACCCAAAAAAGAATTAAGATTTTTCGAAAAACCAAGCTCTGAGCCAAGTGAATGTGTTCTGAAGAGAATAATCAACTTCTTCTACCACAGCCAAGCAGTTTCAGAAATAAATGAGAATACTGTAAACCGCCTGGATATTACAATGGAAATTAAGTTGCATAGTGGGAACAAACCAGCATGGTTAATAACTCACAAGAAGCAGCTAATCAAATATGTACAATCGAATCTGGGTCGAAAAGATATTAAAGATATAATAATTTCGGAGAGTCAATTTAATCGCTAGAAGTGAGGTTTGAAGGAAAGGACAAACGGCGACGCTCGCTCCTAAATTCGCATATTTCCTGCAGATGACTGCACCACTACCCGCCCACCCGCACATGCCCGCGTTCTCCCGCGTGTGCGAGGCCCGCCCGTGGCCGCCAGCATCCGGAGCCAACTTGGCGGTTTAGATGCCAAATCCACTTATTTTATGAAATGAATCGATCAGCGCTCACGGACTCCAGACCACAATCCCGTCCAC
>RPOO01000302.1 GCA_003857025.1 Methanothrix sp. | reverse complement strand
TTTATTAAGGTCGGTGGTTTTAATAACTTGATGGCCTGGCCCAATGGTCACTTTCATCGCAAATTGTCCAGAATTGCTTTTGAAGCCCTTGGCGATGCTTGGCAACCATTTGCGTATGGACAAATGTGCTACGCTTTTCATATTGCCAAGCAATTTGATATTAAATTGGTATTCTTTGGAGAAAATGGCGAAGCAGAGTATAGTGGTGATCCACGAGTTTATACCTTACGCGGAATGCCATTTGAAATCTGGGCTGAACAGTACTTCAAAGGCATTATGGTCGATGACCTGATAGAGTATGGTTTACAAGAAACAGATTTTTTTACGAAGAAAGATTACGATGAAAGCGATCTCATGTTTTACCGTCCGCCTGAGGTCGAACAAATGAAAAAACTTGGTATTGAATTTCACTGGTTCTCATACTATAAAAAGTGGGTACCGCAAGAGAATTATTACTATGCAAGCGAACATACAGGATTCCAGGCTAACTCAGAGGGAAGATCAGAAGGAACCTACTCGAAATATGCCAGCCTCGACGATCAAATGGATGGCTTCCATTACTACCTGGCATTCATGAAATTTGGAATTGCTCGTGCAACCTCTGATGCCGCACACGAAGTAAGGGACGATCATATCACACGTGAAGAAGGCGCTGCATTAGTCAAAAGGTTTGACGGTGAATTTCCAAAGAGATGGTTCAAAGAGTTCCTGGCATATCTGGACATCACCGAAGAGCAATTCTGGAACGTCTGTGATCGGTTCAGATCACCTCATATTTGGAAGAAAGATCAGGGGATTTGGAGACTGAAGAAAGCTATTTTTGATGAATATGACATTGAGGGAGAGGCTGGTTATCTCACAAGCCTTCCTGAATCTGCATTAGAACTGATGAGTAAGTAATTTGGCCAGTGGGACGGATAGATTGTTTCGGAGGTGAACGATGCTTTCAGAGCTGATGAATAATCATAAGCGTGTTGATGTTACCAAGATGAGGGCTAACAACTTCTTGCAGAAACAAAATGAGATTGAGCTCAATAAAGTCATGGCGATTCAAAATGGCGAAGGGTGGGAGGATGTATCAAGATGCCCTTTATGCGGTTGCCAGGAGAGGCAAGCGGAGTTTAGAAAACATGGCGTTGATATCGTTTGCTGTGTAAATTGCGGCTCTCGATATGGGACCCAGATCGCTGCCAATTTAGATGATGTATATAAAAATTCGGGGTACCTGTCGTACTCCAAAGAAGATAACGAAGAACACTATAATTATCGCCGAGAGCGGTTCGGGCGTGAAAGGGTCGCTATCTTGGAAAAATATTGCGGCGACATCACTGATAAATACCTCATTGATATCGGCTGCGGAAATGGTTATTTCCTCTCAGTTGCAATGGAAAAATGCAAACATTGCTACGGAACCGAATTTTCTGATAAACTCCGAGAATTTACTGAGCAGAAAACCGGCCTTACCATCTATAACAAAAGCCTTGATGATTTACCGTTAAAATCTTTTGACATCGTTACACTATTTGATGTCATTGAGCATATTCCTGATCCAGATCCGTTCATGCAGTCTGTTGACAAGATTCTGAACCCCGGAGGATACGTACTAATCTTTACACCAAACTTCGATAGTTTTAGCATCAATGTAATGCATGAGTATTCATCAATTGTTGACCCCACAGAACATGTTGTACTTTATACATTGCCGAGCTTGAGTTTCCTAGCCAAGAAGATGGGATATGATGTAGTTTATTCGGAGACACAGGGATTAGATATCTTAAATATCCTCTCTATGCAACAGTATATAGATGATAAACAGGATCATTTCTTGGTTGAATGGAATAATGAATTGCAAGCGATGATCAACGTTTCCAGATGCGGTGATTACGCTCGAATTTTGTTTCGCAAGCCTTAGGAAAGATCTATGTACTGCAAAGTATCAGAACTCAGTGTATTACCTGATAGTACGATCCGCGAAGCCATCGCCTGCATCGATAAGCATTATCGTGGGATCGTATTAGTGACTGATCGCCAGGGTAATTTACTTGGAACAATAACTGATGGTGATATCCGGCGCGCTATGTTATCTGGCCGAGAACTCCAAGACACTGTCAATCTATTGCTTTCAAGCAAGACAGGTACTCATTATTCTAAGCCAGTGACGGCCAGGATTGGTGATGATGAAGCTGACATCCTGCGGTTAATGCAGGAACATGTCGTTCACCAGGTGCCGCTCATTGACGAGAATGGTCATGTAGCCGACCTTGTAACCATTCAAGATTTGCTTCCTGGAAAATTCCAGTCAGTTCAGGCTGTTATCATGGCTGGCGGTGCGGTTTCACGCCTGCATCCATTAACAGATGACCTGCCCAAGCCTATGCTTCCCATCGGAGGCCGTCCTCTATTAGAGTTGACTATTGCGCAGCTGCGGCGGGCGGGGATTAATCACGTCAACTTGACCACCCACTACAAATCCGATGTTATTATGAAACACTTCGGCGATGGAAAAGAATTTGGAGTAGACATCGATTATCTTGACGAACACGAGCCTCAGGGGACGGTTGGCGCGCTGCGGATGCTTGAAAAGACAGACGAGCCGGTTTTAGTGATGAACGGCGATGTTCTCACCCGCGTGGATTTTCGGGCGATGCTCGAATTTCATCGTGAGCAGCAAGCCGACATGACAGTTGCAGTGCGTATGCATGAGTTTCGCATTCCCTACGGGGTTATTGAAAGCACTGGTGACCTGATAAGAAGTGTTTCTGAAAAACCAGTCATCCGGCGCATGATCAATGCGGGTATCTATCTTCTAAATCCCGATCTGCTCAAACTTATTCCTGAGGATGGCCCTTATGCAATGACAGATTTAATCAACCGCTTGTCGGCTGAAGGCCGGCGAGTAATCAGCTTCCCGATCCATGAATATTGGCTGGATATCAAAGAATACGAGGATTACCAGCGCGTCCTAACAGATGTAAAGAACGGCGTGTTTGGCGATCTCAGCACCATCACAATGAGATCCGAGCCTGGCGCTCCGGTGCCGGCTGGTTTCATTCCACTATGCGTGCCCGAGCTGGCTGGCAACGAATGGGCTTACATCAAGGAATGTCTGGATACGAACTGGGTTTCCTCAGTCGGCCCATTTGTCGACCACTTTGAAAAGATGGTAGCTGAATATGCGGGTTTAAAGTATGGCATTTCTGCTAACAGTGGAACAGCCTCGCTTCATATTGCTTTGCTGGTTGCTGGCG
>RPOO01000301.1 GCA_003857025.1 Methanothrix sp. | reverse complement strand
TCCGCTTTCTGGGCCGGATCTGCCAGCAGGAGATCGCGCAAAGAGAGGACGCCCAGCAAGTGCTCTTCGCTGTTGAGGACGTAGATGTAGTAGATCATGTCCGTCTCTTGTCCCGACTTTCGCAGCCTGGCAAATATGTCGGACACGCTGCATTCGGATGGCACCGCGATGTATTCCGTAGTCATGAGGCTTCCGGCGGATCGATCGCTATAACTCATCAGCTCCATTACTTCTTCCGCCTCTTCCTCGTTCATCAGGTCGAGCACTTCGGACGCCATATCTTCCGGCATGATTCCCAAGAGGTCTGCTGCATCATCGGGGTTCATGTTCTCCAGGATGTCGGCCACATCGTCGCTGTCCATCTGCTTCACCAGGGTGGCCTGCACCTGCGGGTCCATCTCTTCCATGGTTTCTGCAGCCGTCTCTTCACCCAGGGAATCCAGGATGAGCAGACGGTCTCTATTGTTCAGTTCCTCCAGAATATCGGCAATATCTGCCGGGTGCAGGTCATTGATAGTCTTTCGCGAAATTTTAAGATGAATGCGCCTCAAACTTGGATCGAGCGGATCGATGTATGACCAGGGAATAATGTGGTCGGGGAGCGTGTCCAAGAGCCTGCGGGAGAGGCTGCAAAGTCCCAGCCGCCTTAAAATTCCTTTGAATCCAACGTCCACTGCTACCAGGCAGAAGGACTTCTTAACCTGGGCCAGGAGAACATCGTTGACCCTCACCACTTTCAGGCCGTCAATGTCCACGATCTGCTTGTCTAGGATGGTCTCCGTCACCAGGAGTTCTTTTTCGGAATGCTTTCCGGGCGGGATCTCATCTCTGGACACATCCAACCGGATATCGCCGTTGATGGAGCGAACGCTGGACATGGGCAGTATGACCTTCTCGCCCAATATATTCGAGTTATAGACAATGCGAGAGATCTCCAGCAGCGTCTCGCCGGGCTTCAAAGAAAGGTCGGTGAGTTTTCCCACTGCATTTCCTTCTCTATCTACGATCTTCTTGCCTTGAAGCTGGCTAAAAAAGCTGGCCCTGTTTGTGCTGCTCGCCGATGCCTCTTTGTCCCATAGTGGGCCCGATGCTTTGATCTTCTCCGTGATGCTTTTGCCAGAACGCATCTGCACTCCTAAACAGGTGGCGTCTCTTCTTTTGTTCGCTCAACAACCACTATCTCGAGGAGATCTTCAATGCCTTCGATCGTCCTTATCCGGTCGTTAATGATGGCGTTAAGCTCCTCCAGGCTCCTGGACCAGATCTTGGCGTAGAGATCATGCTCTCCCAGGACGCCGTAGACCTCAGTGACCTCAGGGATTTTTGCAAGGGCTGCCATTGCATGATCATGCTTTTCGGAATCAGTTTGCACCAGCATGATGGCTGTGACCGCGTAGCCTGTAGCGGCAGGATTCGCCGCAATGGTGAACTTCTCTATCACCCCATTGGCCTTCATTCTTTTGAGCCGGAATTGTATGGTCGCATCGGAGATTCCGGTCTTGCGGGACATCTCTTGCAGGCTCATGCGTGCATTCTGACGGAGCATGCGAAGAATGGTGCGATCCACGTCGTCAAGTGCCAAGCTATTGCCCATAATTATCCGGTATTCTCCAATGGATCCCGCCCATATTGGTATAATTCCAACAAAGACATAAATAAGTTACTCTCTTGCCAATTAGTATTATCAACAATTATAGTTTAATCAAATTTTAAATGTATTTAAAATGTTTCTAATGATGTCTATATTTGAACAATTTCGGATTGATGAAAATGCTAAGTTGTGTCCGTAGGTTCAACAGAACTTTAGAATTTCTATCGCGAGTTTTTCCGAGCTGTTTTGGAATCCGTCTGAGCTATCGTCCGACCTCCTCGACGTCTGTTTTGAAGAACGCAAGTTCGGAATACAAATCCATTCTGCCGCAAGCGGCACAATCGTGCCATAACTATCATCCCATGCTCATCGGCAGGTTCTTTGCTTTTTTTATATTTTTGTAATATTTTATGCAGTATCATATCTTATATTTGCGGTACAGTTTTAGAAAGTTATTTAACTCCAAACTGATCAAATAAGTTAGGAGTTGCTGATCGAAACGGAGATCCTCGATTGGTCTATTGGGATTCTTGTTGGCACCTCATGATAACGAATATATGGCTGGCTTAGACTTTATTTGATCTTTGAGGAACTTAGGACTTAGGATTTGAGGGGCTTAATATGGAGGGACGCAAATTGCATGAAATTCAACATACTTCCAGAGATCGGAGGTCAAGAAGATTACTGCTTACGAGACAAAGTGGTAATAATTATTCAAACTGTGAACTTAGCGTATCTTTTTTAAATAATTTAGGTAATTTTGGCAGAAATAGCGTCAATAAATCTGCAAAATCGTTCCATGCGCTTTTGCCCCTCCTCGCGATGTTCGTTCTGGTTTTTGTACTATCTCAGACGGGTGCTGCATACACTCTGACCAGCACATCGGGCATATGGACCAGTACCGATGGTGGGTCCAATATAAACGGCTTGAACACCAATCATGTCTCTTGGGGGGACTCGACGGGATATGGGCAGAGCGGCCTCATCTTTAGTGGTGTTGGTTCAACCAGCTTTACCATTGGGCAACAGATAAGCCTTGGAACTCTAACCCATGAGAATTTTCCCATCAGGAATGCAGCTAATGGGGCTAATCTGAAGATTACTCTCAAATTCACGGATCCTGCTATCTCCTCGATAGATTTAAATTATAATCTTGTTATAGATGAGACAACCAATCAAGATAAATGCAGCGATTGCAGTCCAAAATATACTCCCTGCTACAGTCCACCGTATCATGCGCCTTGTTCCTCTGATTCTATGCCTTGTCCCGACAAAGTATCTTGGAGCAATCAGCAGCCGACTCAGTCCTTTTCAATAAGCGGTACTTGTTATACTCTCTATATCGACGGCTTCAAGGATGGATCAGGCAACGTGGTTAACCAGTTTATAACCCAGGAGAGGTGCTCGAATCCCGCAACACTCTATGGCCATATAGGTCTGTCCACCACGGCAGTCTCCACAACAACACCGAGTGTTTGTGAAGGTGCATCATCCGCCACATTCACAGCTACAAGCGTGAGCTGCGACAGTGCGACTTATAAATGGTATAAAAATGAATCGACCACGGCCCTGGCCAATGGCGCGAAATACTCGGGCGCGACAACATCGACACTAGTAATCAACAATTTGGCTCAGTCCGATTCTGGAACCTATAAAGCGGTG
>RPOO01000300.1 GCA_003857025.1 Methanothrix sp. | reverse complement strand
TGTACCATAGTTCTCTCCAGGCCACCACTGAACGGTGAACGGCCCGGATGCGCTGGTTCCCTTATTGTAGACACCCACTCTCACCGTAACCGGAGATCCCTGTGTCGGCGTTTCGGGCGTCATGGAAAACTCGCTGATGAATAGATCCGGCGATCCTCCAACTCCGCTTGATCCGGATGGCATAGATCCGTCCGACTGAGATGAGCCGCCGGATGGAGCAGATCCGGGCTTGCTCACGCTGATTGCTTTCTTGTAGACGTTGTTGCTCTCATCGCTCTCGGCCACAGCACCCGCCGGGTCCGCGACGACTTTTGTATTGATGTTGGCGTACCAGCTCGGATATCCTTCGTAGGTGCAGGTCAAGATTTGTCCGCCTCTGGCCACCATTCCGTCCAGGGTCCAGCTGCATGCCGGTGCACCATAGTTCTCGCCCGGCCACCACTGAACGGTGAACGGCCCGGATGCACTGGTGCCTTGATTATAAACCCCGATGCGTACCGTGACCGGCGATCCTTGCATCGGCGTTTCGGGATTCATTGAAAATTCGCTTACATAGATGTCCGGGGCAGCATCCGTTGTTACGGATAAAAGTACTGCTAACAGACATATTTCAAATAAATATTTTAATTTTAGCATATCTTCCCCTCAATCGATTCAGTTGAATTCTTCATGAATAATATAAATAATTTTCGGATAAGAAATTTGTGTAAGAAAAATTGAGTGGATGTTCAGATTTGAAATGCTTCTAATGATCCCCTACAACTACTGTGTTGTGGTTCGATCCGATTTTCGCGATATTTCGATTCTTCAGGGTATTGAGCGTCTTTTGAGCAGCATTTGCCTCATTCGTGCGATTCAGTGCCTGGAGCGACTGGGTCTTTCCCTGCAAAGCATTCTCGTTCTGGGGATTCAGGGCCAGAGCTGCATTATATGAATTCAATGCTTCCTGATATTTGCCGACGAAATATAGCGAATTGCCAAGATTTAGCCAGCTTTCGGACAGATATGGATCAAGCTTCACTGCTTCCGAATAAGCCGCCGCGGCTTTTTCGTAAGATCCTGCCAGGTAAAGCTTGTCGCCTTCGGCCTGCCAGTAGACCGAGGTTCCGTTCTCCAGGATCTGAGTCGCCTGTGTCTGATATGGATATATCGGTATGTATGATGTATAGCACTGATCACAATACAAAAATCTTAAAGCTTCAGCGTCCCATAAATGCTGCTCGACCTGCGCTCTGGTGGGTGGATAGCAGGTGTAGCCATAACAACTGCAAGATGCGAAATTGGACAATATGGCTGATATAATGAACAGACCTGCCAGGGCTACGATCAGCGATTGTAACCGTCCCTCGGTTTTTTTCATAACTCGCCCTCCTAACATAATTTCTCTGTGCCTACACATAATGCTTGCTTGGGGATGCAAATATGCGTTGTGGTAGAGATGCCGCCAAAGGGATAAAAATTACAGGTACACCTTAATGGTACACTTCGTCCGGGCTGGCAGTTGCCGTGAATCTGCCGCGCTACAAATCCAGTTTCGTGGTTTTGTATTGTTCTCGCTCCGAT
Source organism: Methanothrix sp. (assembly GCA_003857025.1). GTDB lineage: Archaea > Halobacteriota > Methanosarcinia > Methanotrichales > Methanotrichaceae > Methanothrix. The sequence goes on along the minus strand of RPOO01000300.1, from coordinate 1,691 downwards.
TATTTGGCCAAGTCAGCATTTGGCCCACGGCAGCAGGCCGTTTGCGAGAAAAAAACAAAGCGGCAAGATCATTATCTTACTGCTTGCCTTCGGAAAACTCGATTCTCTTTTCCGGCTCCTGCCCGAGCATCGCCAATGCTTCATTTTTCTTTTCCTGGAAGTCTTTATTGGACGGCTGCAGGGAGAGTGCCTTCTCGAAAAATGCTAGTGCCTCTTGACCGGAGTTTTGTGCCATTAGAACCTCCCCTTTTGCGCTCCAGGCATCAGCGTTCTTTGAGTTGACAGCTATGGCCTGATCCAGAGACTGCAGAGATTCATTATACCTGCCGCTCTTGGCCAGCACTATTCCCTGCCGATACCATCCTTCGTCCAAGGACGGATTGATGGTTGTGGCCTCGCTGAATGCTTGCAGGGCAACCTCATAATCCCCTTGCTTTTCCAGGATCATCCCCTTGTTATACCAGGAGCTGGCGCTCTTCGGGTCGATTCGCAAAGCCTGGTCCAGGGAGTCAAGTGCTTCTTGGTCCTGCTTCAAGGCACCGGAAAGGATCAGCGCCCGGTCGTTGTAAGCCTTGGCGTCAGAGGGATTGAGCGATATGATCTGATCAAAGCTATCGACGGCATCCCGATATTTCTTCATCTTGAGCTGCAAGTTGGCTTTGAAGTTCCAGGCCCACGGGTCTGTAGCATTCAGAGCCAGGTATTCGTCGATGTCCTGCAATGCCAGTTTATAGGAGCCGTTTTGATAATCGCTGGATGTCTGGGCCAGCCAGTACGCTGCATCTTCGCCCTGCACGGGCATTGTAGCAGACAGCAGGGCAACAGCTACGAGAAGCGGCATGAAGCTTACGAGTCTCATGCAGTCTAATGTAATGGTGAAAGTGGATATAACTTGCGGTCGAATATCCTGATGAAAATCTGTGGTTAGATAACGCTTTCTTTGAAAATTTGAATCTATCACTTAAGCGATATATTCTCACAATATTCTCTCCCTAAGATGGTCGCAAAAGAAAAAGAACAATGGGCGAGACTGGCCCCCGACCTCCTTAGATATCGACTTTCTCCGCCTCTTCCGGGGTGTATCCCTTGTGAACGACGGTGCACAGCCTCTTTACCAGCAGCGTGGGGTTCTTCGCCTGGAAGACGTTGCGACCGAAGGCAACGCCCGCCCCGCCCACCTGGATGGCGTCATAAACCATCTGCAACAGCTCCTTCTCTGTGTCCATCTTGGGTCCGCCGGCGATGACCACAGGCACATTGCAGCCCTGCACGACTTCTTTGAATGTCTCGGGCGTGCCGGTGTAGTTGGTCTTGACGATGTCTGCCCCCAGCTCCGAGCCGATGCGGGCGGCGAGCTTGACGTATTCCACGTTATGCTCGGACTTGACCTTGGGTCCCCGCGGATACATCATGGCGATGAGGGGAATGCCCCACATGTCGCAGGTGCGAGCCGTGCGGCCCAGGTCGTGCAGCATCTCTGCTTCGTCGTCGGCTCCCACGTTCACATGGATGCTCACGGCGTCGGCTCCTACTCGGATTGCATCCTCGACTCGTGTCACGAGGATCTTGTGGTTGGGGTCCGGCCCCAGGGAACTTGAGGCGGATAAGTGAATTATCAATCCTACGTCCCTGCCGTAGCCGCGGTGGCCGTGCAGCGGCAGGCCCATGTGTCCCAGCACGGCGTTAGCGCC
>RPOO01000299.1 GCA_003857025.1 Methanothrix sp. | reverse complement strand
GACGTTAAATCCGGGAAGCCGTTGAGCCACATATTTGTCCAATAGTTCCAGTTGTCCTCGCTGCGAGAATTGGAGTAGGCGGCGTTGTATTTTTGCAGCTGCTTGTATGTGTTTGCCAGCTCCAATTCAGCCTGCGCATCCTTGGATTGATAGGGATTCTGGAGCGCATTGTATAGATCTGAGGAAGTTAGCGTGGAATGAAGGGCGTTTGTCTTATCCACATCTACAATCGCGTTAAAGAGCGCTTCTCGCTCCTCTGCGGTCTGAGGAGCGCTGCTGGAATACAAACCATTGAAACTCTGCAGCGCGGTTCCCGTCATTGCCAAACCGGCCATTAAGAGAAATGCGATGCATATTGCCGAGGATAGAAACCCCGATATATTCTTAGTTGTCATCTCTTTTCACCCCAATATTAATGCTTTTTAATTTATATTATCCATTTGAATCTTTGCCAATATTTGCCAATATTATTCCATCTTCAGTCTTGATGCACTTTATACGGTCTAAGAGATATATGAAGGTAGACATCATATGAGATCTCCGCGAGGCTCATGTAGGAATGCTTGATGCTCGTTTGCAGCATTAGCAAACGATTTTTGGGCCCTTTTTGGGTTTGGTGATTCATGCATTGCGCTATAGGTCGTTAGATTAGCGATCGATTGTATCAAGCCAACCACAATATCAACCGCCCCCGAAATGAATTCAAGATAATTTTAATATTTATGCAATAATATGCATTTAATGGCATTGTACCGGAATCGGATGATAATTATCTGCGACCAATAATATGCGACAGATAACATATCACCAATAATGAAATAATGTAAATAAAATGACATCAAGAATATATGATGAATAGCGCCGACTGCTGATTTAATATATTCGTATATTATTATTCAGTATCTTGCACAGATTTCGAAAGCATATGAGCATAAAATACCGATGGGTCGAAAAATTTAATTATTTCCAATGCAATTTTACCCATATCCGAAAAAACCATGACTGGAAGAGGATTTAAATGGCCGAAATCGATTGGAATGAATGCCTCCCATTCGAAGGCGAAGAAAAGGATCTACCGGCAGGCGAGCAAACCAAGATACCAAATTTTAGAGCCATCGATTTGGTGAAACGATGGGAAATTCTGGATATCGAAAGCGATGAAGGATATAAATTGGTTAAGAGAGAAGAACTAAAGTCCACTGACATCATCATTGGAGCTCAGATTAACGAAAAAGCGGTTATTGCCGTTATGAAAACCTATGGCAAGAGGTTCTTTGTTGCGGCCAGAGCGAATGCAAAAGGCAGGCTCCTCGACAGATGGGAGTGGGAAGAATTGACGAGAGATCCGGCGCAGCCCGACAAACCAGGCCAGGATGTGCTTGAGCTGCAAGCCCTAAAACAGATCCGACAGCTTCTAAAAAGCAGCAAAACGATATTTGAGATCTGACGGGCAACATCAAATGTAGATAGATTTTTGAGGCGATTTGTCCAGATCCAAAAAGGTTAGCCCGCTAAGGCCGCGGTAAGGATTTGGACAAAGATTTATCCTGCACAAATCATGATTCTGATTAATTTCGTGCTGCAGCCTTTGGATTTAGGTCGGTTAATGGGCTAAATGGATTTGCGGATTTATATGGGCTAAAGGCAGGCCATTTCTTTTAAAAAGCGGCAAAATGGCCGCTTTATGAGAACATCCTCAGCGCTTCTTCCGACCCCTCGACCTCGTCACCCAGCACTTTATTCACTGCTATATCAAAGTCAGCCTTTCCAACGATGGAAGCATTTCTGCGCAAAGCATTCATGCCGGCTTCAACTACGATGGCCTTGAGGTCCGCCCCGCTTGCCTCTGCCGTGACTTTGGCAATCTCTTCCAGGTCCACGTCCGCGTCTCTCTTCATCTTGGCGGCATGAATTTGCAGGATCTTCAAGCGACCCTCAAAGGACGGCATGGGGATCTCTATGATTCTGTCAAAGCGCCCAGGGCGCAGGAGGGCCGGATCAAGGATATCGATCCTGTTGGTGGCGGCAATGATCTTGATGTCGCCCCTCGTTCTGAAGCCGTCCATCTCCGCCAAGAGCTGCATCATGGTCCTGTTGACCTCGGCGCTGCCCGTGGTGCCGTCATGGGTCCTGATGCTTCCCACGGCATCGATCTCGTCGATGAAGATGATGCTGGGAGCCTTCTCGCGAGCCATCTGGAATATGTCGCGGACCAGCTGCGCACCTTCGCCGATGAACTTGTGCACAAGCTCCGAGCCGGACATGTGGATAAACGTTGCCTTGGATTCATGAGCAACAGCCTTGGCGAGCATGGTTTTGCCGGTTCCCGGCAGGCCGTAAAGCAAGACGCCTCTGGGCGGCTCAATGCCGATGTCCGCGAAGATCTTCGGGTTGGTGAGCGGCAGCTCGACCGTCTCCCTGATCTCCTGAATCTGGCCTTCCAGGCCACCCACCTGATCATAGGCGATGTCGGGAGCCTCGACCAGTTCCATGACCTTGGCGCGAACGTCCACGGACCGATCTAAAACGCGCACAATGGTGAGGGAATTGTTGATGGCCACGCGGGTGTTGGCATCGATCTTTTCCATCAACTCTGCAGGCGCGGTAGTGATGAACTCCTGATTGTTCCCGTGCTGCCTGAGCAGGACATAATCTTCGCCCATCTCCACAACCGTGGCCAGGAACAGCGGCATCCTCTTGAGAAGGAGATTTTCCTTCTTAAGTCGCTCCACCTCACGCAGATATTTTTTATTGGCAATGAGGGATTCAAAGAGCTTGGCTCTGACTTCTTCCCTCTCAACTTTAGTAGTCTCAAGCTCTTCGGCAAGGTCCCGATTTTCGTTTTCGAGAGCGTCGAGCCTCTTTACAAACGACTCCTGAATGGTGTCTTGACCAGAAACGGCCGTTGATTCACTCATATACGGAAAACTTGCGCTTTTCTTGCTTATAAATTCATTCCTGGCCAATCAACAATTTTCGCTGCGGCAATCGACATAATTTTTCAAGGAAAGATGATACGCCCGGGAAGATTTCAGAAAGATATTAATTTTGATAACGCTAATCATTTTCAGGGATAGAATGCTGACACTGCAAAAGCACATCATTCCTCCATTTGAAGTAGTGGAGCGCAAGGGCCTGGGGCACCCCGACACTCTGGCCGACGGCATCTCAGAGAGCATCTCGCGCGCACTATGCGAGTTCTATCTGAATGAGTTCGGACAGATCCTGCACCACAACGTAGACAAGGTCCTGCTCATCGGCGGCAG
>RPOO01000298.1 GCA_003857025.1 Methanothrix sp. | reverse complement strand
TTGAGGGACATCTGGTTGAGGGACATCTGGTTGAGGGACATCTGGTTGAGGGACATCTGGTTGAGGGACATCTGGTTGAGGGACATCTGGTTGAGGGACATCTGGTTGAGGGACATCTGATAGTAGTCATCCAACCAGAAATAATGCTTATCCAATAAGCTGCAGCGTCTCGGTCCTGGAGCTGCCGTATGTGGAATCTGGATTTAGCTCGGTCGTCATCTGCACCAGCCTGCCGTTGGAATCATAGGCAAACAGCGCCCTGTAGTCCTGCTGGTTGGTCTTTTCAAAGATTATCCCGTCTGCGCCGCTTTGCACGATGGATATCACCATTCCCGTATCAGGATCGCTATCCACGGTTCCTGTTCCTAACTTTCCCACCGCATCTTCGGGTATCCAGAATCCCAGGAGCTGATTGATGCCGCCCACGCTTGTCGTGCTGCTCGTGGTCGCAACTGCATCTTTGGCGTAAGTGGTGAAAGTCATCTCAGCGTATCGGTTATGTAGGGCTGTGACGACTCCCTGAATGGTTCGCGGGAAGCCGTAGGGCTGCGCGCCCTGCACCTGGACCGCCGTCTGGCCCTGGTAGGTCAGGGTATCATGAGCGACAAGCCACGAAGGCAGAACGCCGCGCTTCCAGGGCATCTGCACCGTGCGCAGATCGCGAAACTCGTATGTGGCATGATTGCTGCTAGTGGAAAGATAACTATTGCGATTGGAATATGATGAATAGTCCACGATGTGATAGAGAAGTATGCCCGAATCCAGGTCATAGACCATCGCCATTTGCAGCGTGTCATCCGTGAAGTCGAACCTGATGGTCTGATAGCTTTTTCCCGATAGCGTGAGGGGCAATTTCTGCACGACAAGGTCATTCGCGGCGCTCTCCGGAATGCTGTTCAAGACATTCGGATTGCACCAAAAGTCGCCGCATCCAAGGAGAGAAACGGAGGCAGTCCCCAGAACTGGTCTCAATGCGCCGAATGAATCAGGCGCATAGGTTTGGGTATTTGCCGCGGCCCTTCCGTTTTCAAGGGCAACTATATCGGTTTGAGACAGCCCGTATCCAGCGTTGCCGCTGCCGTATTCCACACTCGTATCCTGCTCTGAATCGGCTGTGCCGGAGATGACATAATAAGTCGCCCTCGTTCCTTCCACCAGCCAGTCCGGGGCGGCAGCCTGTGCGAGCTGCGGATATCTTATCGTCAACGGATTTTCAAGGCCGCTGGGAAGATTTGATGTCGCGCCTCCCGTTAAAACAAGAGATGCCGATAGTGCAAATAACAGCGACAAAGAAATTAAATAAACTCTACTCATTAAATTGTGTCCCTCCGTTCAAATAACGCTCGATTCTGTCCAGCCCTTCTTTTATGTTTTTCAGGGAATTGGCATAAGAGAACCGCAGGTAGCCCTCGCCGCCTTTGCCAAAATCAATGCCCGGAGTCACGCCCACGTGCGCTTTTTCCAGGATGTCGAATGCCAATTGATAGGAGTCTCCAGAGAATCGCCTGGCATTGGCGAAGACGTAAAAGGCCCCGGTCGGCTCGACGGTGATGCCGAAACCGAGGGACGCCAAGCGCCGGATCACGTATCGTCTCCGCTCATCGTAGATTCTCTTCATCTCTGCCACATCGGACGTGGTATTTTGCAGAGCGGCAATGCCCGCCCTCTGGGCAAGCGAGCTGGCGCAGATGAAAAAGTTCTGCTGCATCTTCTGAATGGGCCGGACAAACTTCGGTGGCGCGATGAGGTAGCCGAGCCGAAGCCCGGTCATGGCGTAGAGCTTGGAAAAGCCGTTCAGGACGAAGGCGTGATCGGTGAATTCGAGGATGGAATGCTCCCGGCCCTCGTAGACCAGGCCATGATAGATCTCATCCGAGATGATGTAAGGCGAAAGCTCGGAGATGGATCGCATAGTCTTCTCGGAGAGGAGATTGCCGGTCGGGTTGGACGGAGAATTGATCAGGATAGCTCTGGTCTTTTCCGTAATCCTCTCCGAGATGGCCTCGGGCCGATACTGAAATCCGTCCTCTTCATAAACATGGACCGCCGCCGGGACTCCGCCCAGAAACCTGATGAAATTAGGATAGCAGGCATAGCCCGGATCGGAGACTATGACCTCATCGCCCTGTTCCAGCAGCGCCGCAAAGACGAGCATCATGGCCGGGGATGTGCCGGAGGTCACCACCACCTGCTCGGGATGGACTGTTGCGCCGTAGGTTTTTTGATAGTGCTCGCAAATTGCCTGCCTCAGTTCCAGGTCGCCGAGGCTGTGCGTGTAATGAGTCAGCCCTTCGTCCAGCGCCCGGCAGGTTGCCTCTTTGACCGCGGGAGGGATGTCGAAGTCCGGCTCACCTACCTCCAGATGTATGACGTCGATCCCTCGGCGTTCCATCTCCCGCGCCTTCTCCAAAACTTCCATAACAATAAATGGAGAGATCTCTTCCGCTCGCTTGGCGATCATCTCATGCCCCTCTTTTCTTGCACATGCAAATTCTCTAATTTATGTTATATTTTTAATAATAATGGAGTTTCTATTTACTCTCCGTCCGGTAATCGTCTCTGGGCGGGCTGAAGGTATCCACCACTACGGCCTTTTCCAGGGTGAGCGCTTTATGCTCAACGCCGGAAGGTGCTGAATAAGTGTCACCCGCTTCCAGGTCGAAGGACTTGCCAGCCACGGTGATGCGCACTTTTCCCGAAACCACATATCCGATCTGGTCTTGCGGGTGGGAGTGGCCCGGGATCTCGGCACCCGTCTCCAGATCAAATCTGCATATCATCAGCTTGTCGCTGCTGACCAGCGTTCGGCGAACGATACCGGGGACCATCATCACAGGAACCGCATCAGAATATCTGTAAAACAACTGCAATCTCTCCATCTTCCTTTTTCCTTCGTCTGACCTTCAGCCTTAATAGAATTTGCTTTTCTTCCTTTTCACTCAAATCGGTTTATGATTCTTGATCCTTTGCCGGTGGGAGCTTTGGCCCACCCCAACGGACCAAATGAGCTTATTGCCAAGAAACGGCAAAGCATCTTGAATAGTGATAATAAATGATGAACTTAGATCAAATCCAAACCTGGCCGAAGATGGATGGCCCGATTCCTGCGCATCTCGATCTTCCCTATCCCGAAAAAAAGTGTGACCAAGATGCGATCTGGTCCCTGCCGCAGATAGATCCTACTGCCTGGGTGAGTCCGGGCGCTGTGGTGATTGGCCGGGTTCGCCTCAAGGCGCATAGCTCAGTGTGGTTTGGGTCTGTGCTGCGGGGAGATGACGCCTATATCGAAGTTGGCCGGGAGA
>RPOO01000297.1 GCA_003857025.1 Methanothrix sp. | reverse complement strand
GCCGATGTGGGAATTGCCATCGGCAGCGGGACGGATGTGGCAATTGATGCAGGCGAGATCGTCCTGATGAAGGATGACTTGCTCGACGCGGTCGCGGCCATCCAGCTCAGCCGCAAGGTGATCTCCAGAATCAAGCTGAACATATTCTGGGCCTTTGCTTACAATGCAGCGCTCGTTCCCGTGGCAGCCGGAATCCTCTATCCGATTTACGGCATCACATTCCGCCCGGAGCTGGCAGGATTGGCTATGGCCTTGAGCTCGGTGACCGTCGTCTCGCTCTCGCTGCTGCTCAAAAGGTATATCCCACCGGCCAAACTAAATAGAGGCGTTAATGGAGGCTGAGAGGAAATGGCAATTGATCCGGTATGCAAGATGACGGTCGACGAAAAGCTGGCCAAGCTCAAGAGCGACTACAAGGGCAAGACGTTCTATTTCTGCGCGCCCGGATGCAAGGCGGCATTCGATGAGAATCCGATAAGATACCTGGGCAAAGCCGCTCCCAAGGGCTGCGGGTGCGGCTGCCGCTGAACTGGGTTTTTCATCCATTTTCTTTTTTTGGATTATTGCTTTCTTTCCCGAGCTTCGAGTGTCCTTAGTGTCGAATAAGTGCTTGAATGACAATCTGACTGATTATAATAAAAAATTTCATTTCAGCTCAGATCGACCTCACAAGAGCCTCTGGAGCTAGGTGCATTTGCACTGCATATAGGCTTAATTTTTTTATCAGGATAGCAACAATAAGGATTCTCGAATCGATAACCTGTTGTAAAGTAACACGAACCGCGGCAGCCACCTCGACAAATATGACCCATATCGCAGCCTTCGCAAGACCCTGCTAAATTTCCAACTTCAAATTTCCTATTGTAGGCGAAGTTTCCCTCCTTCGTCCAGATCTCTTGCAAAGACTCTTCCCTGAGGTTTCCCTCAATGAACTCGTCTGAATAGAGAGATTCGCATCCTTTGACATTGCCCACACTATCTATGCCTACGACGTTGAGTCCAGCTTGACAACCTCGCCAAACAGAGAGTTTTCCGGGGCGATTCCTCAAGTAGAACTCGTTTTCATCATAGTATCCGATATCATCTCCTGCATATATTCTAACTTTCAATTCATTGCGCCTCTCTCTTATGAACTTCGTAATCAAAGGCACTTTGTTCGGATTTAAAATAAGATTTCGATTATCCGCCATGCTGCCCATAGCATTCGCGATCTGAATCTGCCATGAAGGAATTCCTTTTTCTGCCAGAAGGTCATGCAAGGGATTTAGATCATAAAAATTGAAGTCCAACAAACTGGTTACAACTGTTATGGGAATGCACTCCTCATTGAGCAGATCGATGGCGTTCATAACTCTCTGAAATGAGGACTTCGAGTTTCTAATTCGATTGTGAGATTCTTCCATTCCATCTATGGAAAGCCCTACATTGCCAAGCTTGGCATATCTTATCTGTTCAATCTCCTTATCACCAAATTGATACGCATTGGTGATGATATTGACGTCAACGCCCCCTTCCGAGAGCTTCCTTGCAATCTTCTCCCAACCTTTATAGAGAAATATCTCGCCACCAATGAATGTTAAAAATTCACATCCGAGGTCCATTAGTTGATCCGCTATTCTGAAACATTCCTGCAAATTTAGCTCATTTTCTCGGGCTTTGCCTGCACTGGAACCGCAATGAATGCACCTCATATTGCATTTTAGCGTCAATTCCCAGACGCAGGTACGAGGGACATAATTGAACTGCAATTTAGAAAACCTCCCAATCATTGTTTGAGCATTTTATTGTAAAATAATAAAAATTTGCTCCCATTTCAGAAGATGCTCCGTAAACAATTTGTATATTTCTCATAATCAAGATCTTCAGATCTTTAGATTTATTGATTATGTCGGTTCGAAGCAACCCTGATACGGGAATCTTTTTTAATTCAGATTGTCGGACTGACGCGGGATCACTCGTCTTTGCCCAGAGGGCGGTAAAGCAAGCCCGACTTGTGCAAAGCCGCGTACTTTAGTATTGCATCGTGGTCTAATTCAATGAAATCGCACATTGTGGTGGCTTTGGTACCCATAGCTTTTGCAATTTGCTCTTTCTGCGCATCTTCAAGATACATCCTTTGAACGCGCAAATTAAAGAGGCTTTCCTGTGGTGGTGTTCTGTATTTTACCAAGTCCAGAATATCCTTGACCATATCGATTTTTGTGGTCTTTACGCCAAAAAGGTCTTTGATCATTCTTTGCTGCCATTGGGTCAGATCCAATGTTATGGATGCACTCTTTTCCTCCATATTGAACCTCCTTATTTTTGGTAAGCATGAACATTAATGATATTTAAATGTATCCCACATTCTAACGCATTTTTTTGCCATTGTATTTATTCTAACACTAAAAAACAAAAATTTATGTTGTAAAAACAACAATCCAACGATCCTAAGATTTCAAAGATCTCTTCATTCCCTTTCCTGGGATCATTTGAATTTTGAGTCTTCATTGATCTATCTCGCTCATGTTTCCGCTTCATGGAAACCGGCATTAGAAACGCCCATGCGCCCAGGCAGGGGCTCACACGAGACAGATGGAAAACAATATCTATGGACATTGAGCCGCCGATCTAAATTTTCCACTTTCTCGCACAGCTCGGCCAGCAGATCTTTCAGGCGACTGAGCCGGGATTCGTCAACGGCTGCGACAGGTCCGGCACGATAGGTCGTCCTCTTAAGAAGCTCTTCCCTGTAATCCTCAACGATCGGATTGTTTGATTCGCGGGGAACAGCTTGGGATAGATTGACGTCTTCAGATTTTCTTGTCAATGTTCATTTACCCCGGAGAGACGGGCCAATTTATATACTGATTATACATTATATTAATTGCATAGATCTTAAGGAAATCGGTCAGCTGCAAATTGGTCTCGAATTTCAAAGAACAGTGATTTCGGATCGTAATGTTCTAAATTTGGTGACATCATTTATATTAGAAAATTCAAAACATATGAAAACAAGTGATTCTTATGGACAAATTCGATCTCATCGTCATCGGCTCCGGCGCGGGTGCGCATGTGGCCTCGCAGGCTAGGAATGCAGGCCTGCGCGTAGCGCTGGTGGATCAGGGTCCCGCGGGCGGCACCTGCCTGAACAGCGGGTGTGTCCCATCCAAGATGCTCATCTATCCCGCGGACGTCATCCGCACCATTCAGGATGCAGGAGCCGTCGGTGTGCGGGCCGAGATCGACGAGATCGATTTTCAGAAGATAATGAACCGAATGCGTGCCATCAGGGAGAAAACACGCACAAATCTTGAAATGGC
>RPOO01000296.1 GCA_003857025.1 Methanothrix sp. | reverse complement strand
GGATCGGAAAACCACCTGCGGGCTTTCGTCAATAACCTGCAACGTCAGGGCTATGAATATAGTCCTGAGTACCTATCCCGGGAAGAGTACGACCGCATCATCGGCGGCAAGAATTGATCCTCTACTTTTTAAAAAATATCATGCCTGATATCAACAGTGCGGATGATAAACCGCCACGGATGCCTTCTGTATTAAATGTCGCAGTCTATTCACTGCTCTTTAACCTGGGCCTTGTGGCTGCCAAATTCATCCTGTCGTTTTTGGCAGGCAGCCTGGCACTGCGTGCAGACGCCGTTCACTCTCTAGTGGATGTTCTTGCTTCTCTGGCACTTATCTTGGGTTTGAAGATCTCGGAGCGAAAAAGCAAGAGCTTTCCACTGGGACTTTATAAAGTCGAGAACCTTGCTTCCATTGCCATCTCTTTTCTTCTCTTTGGCACTGCTTATGAGATCATATCGGAAGCATTGCGTTCAGATGCTTCTATGGTCCAATATCATGAATATATTCTGCTGGCGGTAGCCGTTTTGATACCCCTGCCGTATCTTTTCGGCTCTTATCAGATACGCGTGGGAAATGAGAGTGGTTCGCCAAGCCTCATTGCTGACGGGATACAGCACAAGGCCGATGTTCTCACCTCTTCACTGGTATTCCTGGCTCTGATCGCCCAGGCTTTCGCAATGCCGCTGGACAGGGTCGCAGCGGGAGTCATTGCAGTCGTCATCGTGAAGGAAGGCTGGGACATACTGGTGAGCGGCATGAGGGTGCTTCTGGATGCCTCAGTCGACGCGAAAACGCTGGAAAAGATTCGTTCTTTGATAATCGAGGCTCCTGAAGTAAGCACTATTGGGGAAGTGGTGGCCAGAAACTCTGGACGCTATCTCTTCGTGGAGGCCGGTTTGACCTTTCGGATCGCCGATTTGAATCGGGCTCATCAAGCCTGCCGGCGCATCGAGGCCAAGATTCGCCAAGAGATCCCCCATGTTGACCGGGTACTGATCCATTATGAGCCGCAGGCCAAGACAAGCTTGATCTATGTCGTCCCCCTGGGGGACCATTTGGGGACAATTGGTGAGCACTTCGGCGAATCGCCCTACTTTGCCCTGCTGGAAATAGACCTGGCAAAGAAAGAGTTGCTGAGGCAGGAGATAATAGCCAATTCTTGCAAAGACCTCTCCAAAGGAAGAGGCTTGAAGCTGGCGCGTTTTCTTCTGAGCTATAAGCCGGATGCGATTTTGTCAAAAGAGGATCTATCCGGCAAGGGTCCCGGCTATGCTTTTGCGGAGGCGGGTGTGGAGACAAGAGTCATCGATGCCGGTGCTTTGGATGAGTTGGTTCGTGATTTGCTGGCATAGAATGTGCTTGCATAGAATGTGATGATTCAATTCTGGTCGCAGAAGCCTCTTGTGGCCTGGCCTTACGAATACTTTAAATATATTGTCGCATAACTTCATAATTGGATAAATCACACGAATAGCCGATTAAAAAAATAAATAAAACGAGAGGTTCTTGATGAAAGCATGTGTTAGCGCAGGAGCATCCGGCCTGGATGCGCCCCTTGACCCCAGGTTTGGAAGATGCCCTTTCTTCGTAATTGTTGATACGGATAGTATGAGTGAAACCTCTGTGGCCAACACCAACGCTGGTGAATCCAGCGGTGTAGGCATACAGGCAGCTCAGACCATCGCCCGGCTGGGCGCGACGGCCTTGATTACAGGAAATATCGGTCCCAATGCCCTGCAAACCCTAACTGCAGCCAACATCGAGGTTTATCAGCAGCAAGGCGGCACCGTCAGGGAAGCCGTCGATAAATTCAAGCGGGGAGAGCTTGCCAAGATTTCAAGCCCCACCAGACCGGCTCACGGCGGAATGGGCAAAGGCGGCGGGCAGGGTTTGGGCCAGGGAAAGGGAAGAGGCGACGGATCTGGAACAGGTCGCGGGCAGGGTAATGGGTCTGGAAGAGGCCAAGGTCGGGGATCTGGAAGCGGTTCCGGAGTTGGCGGAGGCCAGGGGGGTCGAGGACAATGAAGGTCTGTATTCCAACCATGGGTGGCTGCGGCATGGACGAGGCACTATGCCAGCACTTCGGCAGGGCTCCTACCTTTACCATAATCGATCTGGATACGGGAACGATCCGGGTCCTGCCCAATGTAAGCGAGCATATGGGTGGAAGCGGCCTTCCTACAGAAACAATTTTCGCCGAAGGTGTACAGGTGATGATCGTGGGCGGTCTTGGCCCCAAGGCGGTCTCGGCCTTCAACCAGGCGGGCGTTGACGTATTTGTAGGAGCAACGGGTACCGTGAAGGATGCGATCGAAGACTGGCAGGCAGATATGTTAACTAGAGCGGATCTGGAGAACGCCTGCAAAGATCATAAGCATTAGACGCTTTGGTTGATTCGCGGGGCAATATCATTTTCTATATGCAATAAGTGGGTGTCGGAATGGTGTATGGATAACGCGGTAAAAATATTCAGAAAGGATTTTCGCCCCGATCACGCCCACTCGAAATAGCAAGGAAATACAAAAAAGATATTGTGATCTAAATATAGACCGCCGTTCCTGGCTCTACATTGATTATTTTCTGAACTCCCCTTTGGAAGAACATAGTCTTCGGGTAATTGAACTGGCCATCGTAGACTCTAATGTCGTGGTTCTGATTACCAACAACGCTAAAGCTGAACCTTCCGTCCAGAGAGTCTCCTCCAGTCCCCTCCGTGCCAATATAATTTTCATCCAAGAAAACCTGATATCCTTTCATCCCCTGGGACTGTATCGTTACGGTAGTATCTCCGCTAACGGTAGGTGTTTGCGGCGACGCGGAAGCGGTCGGTGTCGTAGTGGTCGGAGCATATGTTTGGTATGGTGTTGATGGACTAGCGGTCTGGCCATTAGTCGCGGGGGCCTTGTCAAACACATCCACAACAACCACGTTGCTGGGCTGGCTGTTTACTACAAAGTATAGCATATGTCTTCCCACCTGGTCGGCTTTGAAGTTCATAGTGTTATAACCCTGGTTGAACTGATAGGTTTTATACTTGGGATTGGTTGTATCGGTCTGGATCGTCTCATAGAAGCCTGCAGGTCCAGCAACTGGTGCGTAGGCGATCAACTGCAGCCAGGTTCCGACTGGGCTTACCACATACTGTGTCCAGTTTGTTGCTCCTTGAATCCAGAGGTCGTTGGTCTTGGATGGCACTGTGGATGCATACTGGGTGTATGGCAACCCTACACCGGCACCGTAGTACACAGTAGAAGGCGTTTTCTTCGTTATATCGAACTTGGTAGGATTGCTTATTATCCCACCCACTACAGGCGTACCGGTGGTT
>RPOO01000295.1 GCA_003857025.1 Methanothrix sp. | reverse complement strand
GATCTCGGCCACGCGCGCCCCTTCGCTTTGCGGTGAGGTCTCCACGCCGCTGGTCAAAGAGATGGCCCGCAGTCGGCCCATATCCTTTGCGGCCTCTACCATCTGCCGGACGGTCTGCCGGGATTTCACGATCCCTCGCATCTTGGGAACGGCGCAAAATTTGCAGTCGTAGATGCATCGCTCAGAGACTGTGATGTATGCCTGCTCCGGGCAGTGCAAAAGCGGCTGGACCTGCCGGCCTTGGGCAACCTCCCGGTCGCCCAGCATGATGGCGCAGGCATCCTCGCCCTCGCGCGGCTCCAGCCGGAGAGGCGAATGTTGCACCACGCTCAGCCGCACCATTCGCTCACCGGACTGGAAGAAGACCGACTGGCCGCCGGCACCTGGACCTGCCGTGGAAACCCTACCCCCAACTTTCGGCACGGGAAGCTGGACAGTTCCGAACGACAGAAGGAGCGCTTTGGTTTCGAGATCCATTCATGCCATGATCTGTTTTCCCAGAATAAAGAAATAATGCCTGGACGTGCCCGGAAGATACGCGAAATACACCCAGAAGCAGAGCTATCGGGAAGATCTCATTAACCCCTTCCGGCAAATGGGCAAGATCAATGATCCTGCACCTATTTCACGATCGGCGTGCTCTCGCCGATGTGGCCACCCTAAAGGTTGCTATCGAGGAATGCTTCGGTGCCTTTGGACTACAGGTGCAGGAGAGCGGCTATCTTTACGTCCCGCTGGCCGGACATAAGCTGAATGCTGCGAAGCTTTTGAAGCACCTGGCCAGGGCGAGCTGCCGGAAGGATGCGCTCTGGCTGGTGGACCGCGAGCTGTTTTATCCGGAGATCGGACCGGTTTTGGGCTGCTCTGCCAAGGGTGCTGCCCTGCTTTACGGCGGCCTTGATCCGGATGTGCTGGCCAGAGAAGCACTGCATGAGGTCGGCCACCTCCTGAGCCTGGAGCACTGCCCGCATAGCTGCGTCATGCGCCTTTCCACAACGCCGGACGAGGCGAGGGAAAAGCCCGCCCGGCTTTGCCATAAGTGCTCGAATAGGCTCGCCCTCAAGACAGGTTTGGAAAGGATCTGAAGGTCCGGGCGAAAAGGAACGGGAAGCAGTGCCTTTCCCGACCCCCAGTCCTAACCCACTGTCACTACATTGCTCTGGGCCAGGTTCACGTAAGCACCCTGATTATAGCTGGTGATATCTGATTGGAACATCCTGAAGTCGTACTGCCCCGCACTCGATGGCAGCCGCCAGGTGAAGCTTCCGCAGCTTGCACCTCCAAGACCCCTCTTTTCCAGAGCCTCTTTGTCCGGCCTCGTCATACCGTACATGCCGATGATGCCGGTTCCCGACGCCGGTGCGCCCCAGTAGGTGACGGTGACGGTGCCGCCCGGAGACACACGCGACGGCTCGGCAATGACCTTGGTCTTGCTTATCGCCGTAATCTCTACAGGATTGCTCGCCGCCAGGGGCGCAGAAGCTCCGGCAGAGAACATCTTGAACTCGACATTGCCGCTCTGGGACATGGAGAATGTGACGGTTCCGCTCTCCCGGCTTTCCAGGGTTTGGCGGCTTACGGCATCCGACGAGCCCGTTCTGAACATGCCGATCCAGTCATTCTTCTGGCCGGAAGCTCCGCGATAAGTCACAGCGATATTCTCGCACATTCCAACCGAGGAAGGCGACGCATTCAGGCTGGGAACTGTCACATTGAAGGGCAAAGAGACGATCACGCTGCCGTTTCCGTCCACCATGCGAAGTTTAAAGGAGCCCTCCCGATCAGGAGCGGCAAGAGCGACATCTTTCGTTATGTTCTGGCCCAAGTACAGATCGCTCTGGCCGGATATGCTCTCGCTCTTTCCGCCTGAGTCGATGATGCCCGCCCACACTTCCTTATTTGTCGGGGCGGAGTAATTCACCCACATCTGGCCGCCCGGGACGAAGCAGGTCTGGAAGAGCTGGAGGACGGCTCCGGCAAGGCCGGTCAGGCGGCCAGGGATCTTGACTGGTGCTGACTGGGGGAACTCGTCGACGCTGGAGCCGCCGGGGATGCGGTGCTGCGAATCGCAGACCTTCTTGCCCGTGCAGCCCTCAGCCGGGTCGTTGAAGTCGCTGTAGTTGTTGCCCAGTTTTCCATTGTCCCAATAATTGAGGCTGGTATCATAGGCATTTTGCCGGTTGGTGAGATTATTTTGATAAATGGAATTATTGCAGGACACGGCGTCGTCAGACGGCATACTGCTGTACGATATCACCACGCCTTTGCCGCTGGACTTGGTATCTTTCCCGGTATCAAGATAGGAGACGGATATGCCCTTATCATTGCCCACAAAGTCGTTCTTGCGCACGATGTTGTCTTTGCAGGTCTCCATTGTCAGTCCTGCATCGCTGCCACTTGCATAATTTCTCTCGATGAGATTGCTCTGGCTGTTTGTCAGGTAAATGGCATTGAATTTGTTGTTGGCGAAGGTATTACCGATGATCCGCGTTCCGTAGCATCCAGTCATCTTGATGCCGTATCTGTTGCCCTTGAGCTGGTTTTCCGTCAATAGACAGCGGCTGCAGTTCTTGAGCAAGATGCCTTCATTGCCGTTGGATTGGGCCACATTTCCAGAGATGGTGTTATTGACGCACATTTGCAGCAGGATGCCGGTGTTTCCGCTGCCGCTGGCCATGTTATTGCGCAGGATGTTGCTGTTCGAGGTCACCAGAATGCCTGCGTCTCCCGTCCAGCCGCTGGCGCTCTTCGCCCAGATGCCCTCCAGAATTACGCCACTGCCCTTGATGGTTATGGCCGAGCCGCGATCCGTCACCACTTGAGGAAGTCCGCTCCCGGAGTCGATGCCTTTGAGGACGATCTGCTTTCCGATCTGCAAGCTCTCCTGGTAGGTACCGCTGTAAACTTCAATGGTCTCTCCGGGCTTGGCGGCGTCGATAGCCGCCTGGATGCTCTCTCCCGACTTGACAATGGCGGATGCACTGGCATAGTTAAGGGTCAGAAGAATCGTTACCGCTATCAGAACCAATAGCGTCTCTGGCGTGGCCTTCATACGAACTATTGGAATTGACCTAGCAATATAAAATGCCATTCCTTGTTCTGTTACTACGAACACCTTCATGAATTTATACAATGACGGCATCATTTTAAGATGGCATCAGGCAAAAATAAGCATTGAGAAGAAAAAGGAAAATGGCAATGGGAATAAACGACTATCTCCTCTACTTCGTGTACGCCTTCACCACGGTATTCGTGATAGTCAATCCCGTCGAAGCCACCATGATCTTTGTCACCCTCACCACAGGCATGAATCCCCAGGAGAAGAGCCACATCTACCGGCGCACAACGCTTGTGGCCTTCTCCATCGCCATCCT
>RPOO01000294.1 GCA_003857025.1 Methanothrix sp. | reverse complement strand
GCGGCGTTTACACCGGCGCGAGCGATGCCAGCCTGTCTTTTCGCAATGAAAGCCTCTTCATAATCAGAAAAGATACGGGCATGAGCCCACATGTCCCGGATAAGGGCGTCCGGACTCCGGTTAGGATCATCAAAGGCCTTGGAGTTGCACCCGCTGCGGGAAGCTGGTCTATTACCTTGTCGGACACAGCAACCCGGTATCTTCGAATCAATCTCTACCAGAATGGAGACGCTGTGTACGGCTCCGGAGAGCTGACCGATAACGGCTACACAACACCAGTAACCGTGGGTGGAACGGTTCTGGGAGATCAGGTGGCATTGTTCGTCACGCCGTCGGGCAGCCAGAATCTCTACCGATTCAGCCTGACCATCAAACCGGGATCATTGGATGGGGACTACATCTATACATCTCAGGGAATAACTCAGCCGGGTGTTGCTTTCGGAAGCCTAATCGCGCCTTTGATGGATTCTGCTACAGCTCAAACGACTGCATCGGCCCAGCAAAACGCCCAAATCCAACAGAATACTCTGACACAGCCGACAGGCTGAGATCTCTTTAGGCTTGCTGCGGCAGGTCTAGGGTTTTTTTTTCGTTTTTTAATTTCGACTTAATTTTATATCATTGTCTCCAAAAATTTGCCGCTCAGCTTTTTCCTTGAATTTGTATCGAAGCTGCAAATCGGGTAGATATCGTTATTAACCTCTCGCGCCAATCTCAGTTGCAGAGGGTTAGTAGATATGGCTAAAAAAGTGATACTGATTTTATTTCTAATATTCATCAGCCTGATCTCCCAAGCGGCCTCTCAGGGCTACATGGGCACGGTGAGCACTGGAACCGGCATTCTGTCGCCCCTGACCGTAGGCTCGGGGCAATCGCCTTCCGCAGCGAGCGTGGGATCGATCTCATCTCAGGCCAACCTCACTGGAACCTGGTCTGTTGATCTGAAAGGCTCGCAGGTCAGGCATTTCGATCTTCAGATAATCCAGGTGAGCAATCTGATTCAAGGATCTGGAACGATGGCCGCAGGTGAAGGGGCAGTTGCATCCGGATCAGTGGCAGGCGACAGGCCGACGGTCTTCATCTCGCTCATAGATCAGCCGGTAGCTTTCCGCCTGGAGCTTTCCGCCTCGGGAACCTCGCTGGCCGGAAAGTATGACTCGCTCACTGCCAGCGGCCAGAGTGAATCAGGAACTGTGACGGGCAGCATGACACTCACAGGCGGTCAGAGCCAAATCTCCAATTTGGCCGGCGGAATAAATCCCAGCGCGACAAGCGGTGCCTATGTGGGAGCGGCGGCCAAGAGCCTCGATTCAACGAGCAGCGCAAAATCCGTCACAATCAACAGAGATTTCTATCAGACCTATACCGGCCTCGGAGCATCGTCTGAAGGAACTTCCGTTACCAGCGGCACGGGCTAGGTCTCTTGCCGTCTCTTTGCCGTCTCCTGCAAAACCTGCCGCAAGATTAAAAGCGGCGGGGGATAAAACAAAAGGGAAAAAGCGAGCTAAAATTATTGATGAGGGATCTAAAACGAGAGGCTTAATTGCAGTCCTGGCTCTGATGCTCCTTGTCTGTTCTCCCGGCGCGGCAAAATGCGCTTGTTCGGGAGGAAGCGGCGGTGCGTCCTACAATTTTTTGGGCGACTCAGCCGTGGACATAAATATGGATAGCTATGATGAGTTCGCGCGAAGCTATACCCCACAAAGTTCCGTTCAGACATCTCTGCAAACAACAGCCGTTGAGACGGCTGAGGTGAGCAAATTGAGCCTGGATCTGGCCGACAGTAGCCATGTGGACCTCGCGCTGAAGAATGTTCAGGGAGAGTATTCCGGCGATGGGAGCATAATTCGTGCCAATGGAACCGAACAGGTAAAGGCAACCGGCAAACTGACTGGACAGAAGCTCTCAATAAATCTGGTGACATTGAGCGGCGCAACCTACAATTTTGATCTTGCAAGGGAAGGAAGCACCGTCTTGGGAGATTATAAGGAAGCGGATTCCCTTGGAAAGAATCTTACAGGCATTGCTAACGGCAAATGGACCTTGTAAGGTTTTTTTAATCCATTTTCTTCAAGTCCATGCATTTTTCTCCGGTTTCTTTTTCTCTTGCTTTATTGCCTTCTTCGTTTTGCTTTTGCCTCTATTGCCCTTATGTTGTTCGATCTTGCTTTATTCGCTCTTTCTCCATTCGCCCTTTCTTCGTTCGCTCTTGAACCGTGAACCCGTTTGCTACCGTTCGCTAGACCGGCGGCATGAGCGGCGGCCTGAATATACCCTTCTCGGTTATCAGGGCCGTAACAAGATCCAGAGGCGTGGCATCAAAGGCAGGATTGTAAACATCGATGCCTTCCGGCGCGAGCCTTGTTCCCGCCAGGCTGCAGATCTCTTCCGGATCGCGCTCTTCCACGATTATGTCTACCTCATCATGCCGTAGATCGAAGGTGGAAAGGGGCGCTGCCACATAAAATGGAATCTTGTGATACCTGGCTAAGACGGCATGGTTGTAAGTGCCGATCTTGTTGAAGACGACATCATTCGTGATGCGGTCGGCTCCCACGATGACCTTATCGATCCTTCCTTTTCGCATCAGGCTGCCGGACATGTTATCGCAGATCAGTGTGACGGGAATCTCATCCTGGGTCAGTTCCCAGGAGGTGAGCCTTGAGCCCTGATTGAGCGGTCTTGTCTCGCAGGCATAGACATGGATTCTCTTTCCTGCCTGCACAGCCGAGCGGACAACTCCCAGCGCCGTTCCCCAGCCCACGCAGGCCAGCCTCCCTGCATTGCAGTGGGTCAGGACGTTGTCTCCATCCTCCAGGAGCTTGGCACCATTCTTTCCCAGGGATTTGTTGATGCGAATGTCTTCCTCTGCAACCTCCTCCGCCTCGCGAAGGGCCGTCTCTTGAATCTCCTCCGTGCTCTCCCGGCTTGATGCCTCCCGCAGGACGCGGTCCACGCCCCAGGAGAGATTGACGGCGGTGGGCCTTGAATCCTTGATCATCTCCGCCGCCGTCTCAAGCTCCGCGATCATGTCAAAGGGATTGCTGGTTCTGGAGAGATCGGCGGCAAGAGCAATGCCGTAAGCTCCGGCGGCCCCGAGAGCGGGCGCGCCTCGCACACGCAAGGATCGGATGGCTTCAATCAGTTGGCGCACGCTCGACATTCGAATAGGAATCAGCTCGCCGGGAAGCTTGGTCTGATCTATCAACCACAGGCCGCCATCCCACCAGATGGTTCTGGACTCGCACATGCTCATGGATTGGTCACCATCCGCTAATATCCGGCAATCTAGTATAATTTTTTTGCCTTTCTGGTTTCTTGCAGATCTTCGCTCTGCCATCATCTGCCATCCCTGATATATTCATAGCCACTCTAGTATTCATAG
>RPOO01000293.1 GCA_003857025.1 Methanothrix sp. | reverse complement strand
CTGCACGCGGAGATGGATGTCCTCAACAAGTACGAGGAACGCATGAAGGCATCCGGTCCAAGCACCGGCGGCCTGGTGCTGTACTGCTCGGGCGAGCCGGGGCCGATGGGGCTTGGCAGGATCATCAACTCCGGAATCTCGAAGATGTATTATCTGGCCGGGTCTCAGGACAGCGGAATGGTGCACATGATGGACTGCCTGCCCCCCATCTGGCAAGAGATGGCGAAAGGCCGCGACTACAGGCAGGCGGACTGCTCGCCGGAGCTGGTGAATCTGTCCGAGAGTATCATCAACTATTCGAATGAGGAGCTGAATCAGCAATTGAAATAATAATTCGCTGGTTTTAGTTCGCTGATTCAATCATTCAACCGATGATCAGTCTGCCAAGCGTCACCAGGAAGAGTGCCATGAGCAGCCATCCGATTATTCCCTCTACAATTCCCAGGTATTTGTAGTGCCCTTTGATAGGAAGCCCCTTGGAGTTGGCCGTGAAGGCAATGGCACTGAAGTAAAGAGAGTCCAATGCCAGATGCCACCCATGCAGCTCAGTAGAGCCCACTATGCATCTGCCTGCGCCCAAGATAAATGCGAAGATCAATATCACAAAAAACCCAAGAAGCAGGGTGTAATGGGGGCGAACGCCATAGCCGCAGGACAGCCATGCCACCACATCCAGGAATTTAGACACGCCGATCGGTTTTCGACCCTGGTTTAGATACCTGTATTCATAGTAGCAGTCATTGGCATCATTGCTCTGGCCGAGGTCTTTGTAGTTTTTCACAAGAGACGGATAAGCGGATGAATCGAAACTCAGCTTGTCCCGGATCAAGCTCCAGCTAACCATCAATCCGTTGATATCCGCCTTTCCTAAAAACAGCCTGGACGATTCGTTAAAGACTGAATCATCGAGCACCATCTTGGAGATCTTGGCGCTGTTCATGGACAGATCTCCTTCAAACCTGGCGGAGGACATATCTGCAGGAGCCTGAAACAGGGCATTATCAAAGTTCGCATTGCTGCAGAATGTGGATTGGTTGAAGGACACAGGCCCATCGAATTTTGCATTCAGGAAGAGTGCCGAGCGGTTGAAATAAGCATAGGAGAAGAGGAGATCCTCGATGAAATGCGATCTCATGAAATTGGCCGTATCATAAAAAGTACTGCCGTAAAAGCTCGCCCCATTGCTGAACTTGGTGCCATGAAAATCCGCATTTTTCCGGTAGACCGAATTATCGAATGTAGCATAAGCCCCGAACTGGTCACCTGAGAAATCCGCATCCCCATAAAATGAACTGGACTCGAAATTGGTGTAGGCTCCATTAAATTCGGATAAAGTGAACTGGACGTCCCCGTAGAATGTGGCATTATAGAAGGTCCCGAATTTGTCAAACCAGGAATTGGCATAGTCCGCGTTTTGACCAAAAGATGCGAAATCGAAAGTCGCACCGTCCGTGAAGCGAGATGTATTGAATTTTGCCAGGCCATAGAATCGACTGTTATTGAAGTTGGCAGGTCCCAAGAACTTCGTGTCATTGAGGTAAGCGTTTCCGATAAATGAAGTGTTCTCAAAATTCACATCATCGGCTACTGTTTTACCTTCGCAGGATATGTTTCCTTTGATTATGGAATTGGTGATCTTTATTGTGTTGTATAGCGGTTTATTCAAATTTAAGTCGCCGATAACGACAACCCGGTCAAAGTCAAGAGAACTGCTGTTGAGGTCATACACGATTGTCTTCGACGTGATCTCCTCGTAGAACTGGCGGCTATAATCAAAGAGAGCGCCATCCGATGCATTGGTTAAGGCTACCACTAGCAAGACAATTGCCAGCAATAAGTCGATCCTCAAGATTTCGCCACCCTCTTTCAGACCTAGCCCTTCTTCAAAGTATCTAAGTCTTTCTGCATTTTAGACTTTGGTGTGAATTTCATAAAAAATAATAACATCATAATTGCAGATCTTATGGCCAAATGCATAACATATACTTAAATAAATTATGCTAAGAAGTCCTGAGCGCTTTCGATTTTCCAAAATTCGTTCCAAACGAATACTCGATCTATTCCAATGCATTTCCAGGTTTTTCGTCATCATAAAGAAGCCAACATCTTTTAAAGCAGAAAGCTTAGAGTAATGACACGGATGACAGAAATCCGAGACCCGGTGCACGGCTACGTCAAACTGGAGGGTTTGGCGCTGGAATTGGCCGATACGCCCCAGATGCAGCGGCTGCGATGGATCAAGCAGCTCGGCCTGGCAAGTCTTGTCTACCCCGGCGCTAACCACACCAGATTTGAGCACAGCCTCGGCGCGCACCATCTGGCATCTCTCCTGGCAGAGCATCTCGGCCTGGAAGAGGAGGATAAGACGATGGTCTGCGCCGCCGCTCTTCTGCACGATGTGGGCCACGGGCCGCTCTCTCACGCCACGGAGGCGGCACTCGCCCCTTACCTGAGAACGGAGCATGAAAACATCGTGGACTTGCTCCGAAAGGGAGAGCTGAAAGACGTCTTGGACGCCCACGGTCTGCATGCCCCGGACATTCAGGCATTCATTCACGGAGCTGGGCTGGGGCAGATCGTGAGTGGTGAGATTGACGTGGATCGCATGGATTACCTGATCCGTGATGCTCACTACACGGGCGTGGCCTACGGCGTGATTGATCGATTGCGCCTTTTGCAGAAAATAACCCTTCATCAGGGAAAGCTGGTCGTCGAGGCGGGCGGCATTCAGGCTGCCACATCTCTTCTCATCTCCCGGCTCCTCATGCATCCTTCCGTTTACTACCATCATGTCTGCCGCATCTCGGAGTGTATGATCGCCGCCGCCATTCGCCGCATGGTCGATGACGGGGCAAGTGCCGCCTCAGTCAAGGGCATGGACGATATCCAGCTCTTCACTGCCTTGGATCATGAGGGCGGGTATGCTGCGGAGATGGCCGACCGCATTCGCACAAGAAAGCTCTTCAAGCGTGCCGTTTACGTGGATCTGGAGAGCCTGGACCCGTCGCTCGCGCGGGTCAGCGATACGATTCTGGCTCAGGAGATTGCCGCAGAGGCGGGAGTCGATGCGAATTATATTTTGGTGGACAATCCGCTGCTGCCCGACACCGCAGAAGGAAGCTTTCCGGCATTGATCGGAGAAGAGGTCAGGCCGCTGCGAGAGGTCTCGCCTCTGGTAAGCATCCTGGAAAGGGCTCATCGATCTACCTGGCGCTTCGGAATCTATGCGCCGCCGCAGCTGCGCGAAACTGTGGCACAGGCTGCCAAACGCTGCCTGAACCTCAAGAAGAACACTGTGCAATATACCTTCTCGGACATCGATAGCGGTTGCATTTTATAACGGTACATTTTATAACGGTACATTTTATAACGGTACATTTTATAACG
>RPOO01000292.1 GCA_003857025.1 Methanothrix sp. | reverse complement strand
GGCCGACGAGAGCAAGTACGTGGAAAAGCTCACCTGGCCGGTGCCTGTGGAGGTGCTGCCCTTTGCGGCAAAGCTCGTGGAGCGGCGGCTGCGGGAGCTGGGCGGCGTCCCTGTGCTACGGCTTGGCAAGATGAAAGACGGGCCGGTGATCACAGACAACGGGAACTTCGTGATGGACGTGGACTTCGGGGCGATCGAGGACCCGGAGGCACTGGCGGCGCGGCTGTGCGGGATTCCGGGGGTTGTGGAGCACGGGATATTCGACAACCTGGATGAGTTGTATCTGGCGAGGAAGGGCGGAGTGGAGATAATTAAGAGAACAAGATGAATGCAAGTAAGGCATTTCAGCTCGACCTCATATTTTATCGATTATATTTTATTTGGGAACCGAATGTTATTGATTGTGCGGAAAATTAAAATATGCTGCAAGCAGATTTAGGATAGAATGGCCGCACAATCATCGACAATAGAATTCTTTGAAAGGCGTCCCTTGCAGGAATTCGAGGTTGGCGTCAGGAAATTTGTTCCACTTAGGGTCACCAACCTGCAAGTAGATTATGACGACGGCCTGTGGGCTGTCAGTTTGTCTCCACTGGATGCGGTGGGAAGCTCTCAGGATTTTCGAGCCGCGAGACAAAAGCTATTCGAATATATCGACTTTCTATGGAATGAGTTTGTTCAGTGTCCGGAACAAGAGTTGGGCGAGACCGGAAAGATGCAAAGAGAGCTGCTTTTAGAGTTGTTCTCGGTGAGCTGATGGCTCATTCTTTAAGTCAGGATGAGATTGAAGCCAGTCTTTCCAAGAAGGGCTTTAATCGCAGCCATACCGATCACAGGTACTTTATTCTTTACATCAATGGAAAGAAAGAAGCCGCCACTTTTTTGAGCCACGGAAAGAACCAGGACATCGGCGCACCTTTGATCAATGCTATGGCAAGGGAGCTTGGTCTCGCCACAAAGGAATTCGTCGATCTGGTGAAGTGCCCACTGAGCGTTGAGGAGCTTTTAGCTATAAAGAAAGAGCGTCTTGCGAATAGCCTGAAGATATTAAGACGAGGTTAACGATTATCTGCATCACAGAGGCACGACATCAGCGAGCACTCGGTCCCGGATGTACCTGTGCAATGCTCTTTCGCTGACGACATCCACTTTTATTTGCAGGAGGTCTTCGAGGTCGTGCTTGAGGGCTACATGATCCAACAAGCTCGCCCCTGGCACCATCTCGACGAGGATATCCAGATCGCTTTCGGGCCGGGCTTCGCCTCGGGCGACGGAGCCGAAGATTCGGTGGTTATGGGCACCATGCTTTGCGGCCATGGCTAAGATATCCTGGCGCTTGGACTTCAGCAGTGGCTCAATTTTTATGGGCATATCTTCAGACATTCAGAAATAATTATTAAATGTTATTCCACAAGTCCATAAATATTTTTGCACCAGCTTCAACAGTCTTAGGATCTCTAATATAGAATCCCATATTAAATTCACTTTTTAGTTGTTCGGAGGTTAAATCTGCTGACGAGATTAAAATCGCATTGTCGGATATTATGCATCTAGCATGTAATAATGGCGTCGTCTTAAAACATCCTTCTAGGCTTCTCTGAAGAATATCGAACATGGGTTTAACAAACTTTTTCCCATCGCCTTTATAATTCTGAGCCTGTGGACTATCTATCGTTATAATTTTCAAGTCCATATCTGGATAATCTTTCTTTAGTTTAATAATCTCGCCATGAAATTCTGTAATAAATCGCGAACAAATATAAAGACGGTTCGAAGCGCTATTAATCATCCCTTTTATTCTTATATGTATATCTATTCCACCCAGAAATGGATTTGTTGTAACAATTTCAGGATTTGCATTGATTAGTTTTTGTTTATAGAATAGATCCTTCTTCTCCAATTCCTCCAGCGAAACCTTGGGGCCTTCTCCTAAACAAATCAGGCTTTCAAGTGCCTGCGTTGTATATATCATATTCTGATGCCAACTGCCATCTGATTCCTGAGTACTCTTAAGCCATTTGATACCCTCTTTGTTTATTTCAGCTTGAAGGTCCATAGTTCTAGAAAAAGCTTGCAATGCCATACAAGTATCTATGAAATGTCTATCAATTATTCTTCCATCCTTGAAAACTAGAGTTTCCAATTTAGATGTCAAATTTTTTATTAAATCTGCATAGATAGGAGCATTATATTCGTTTAATGCTAAAATGCCCACAGATACTTCCTCAATTTCGTACTCCGACACTTCATAATCTATTCTATATTTATCAAGAAAATACCTAATAGCCATCTGCGTAGGTTCGGAGTCCGGCTCTGTTAGAACAAGCACTCTCATAGGACCAGCATGATCTATAAAATTAGATTGAATATATCCTCTCACGGTTTGGCGATCTTTAATATAATATTTAATGGATTCTTTAAATTCGTCTGTTAAATTTACTCCCATTTTTATTAGATAAGAAAGTTCGTGTACATCCTCAAAAAATGTATCTGATATAAACTCATTTCCACTATTTATAATTTGAATAAATTCATCAGCAATTGGATCACCTAATTTCCACAGTACAAAAAACCCAGATATCCCAGGATATATATCACCATATATATTCTCAATAGATATTTCATTATTTTTATATCTGTTTATCAAATCACACATCTGAGGCCTTAGCCACTCTGCCCCTTTCTGCAATTCCTTCGAGTAATAATCAGATTGCATTATTTGCCTCCTGCAATCGAGGGTAGTCTACCGATAACGAGTTGTTGGGCATGAAAACCGTAGCAAAAGAACTCATCTGCCTAGATGCGTTTATGATGGGCCAATCGAATGCGATCAACTCTTCTTTTGCCAGCAATCCGGGCTGGAATGGATCGGCCAACTCAATGAGGGTAGACTGCCCAATCGAACTTTCAAGGAGAATGACAACCAAAAGAGGCCACGCCAGCATCTTCGGTCTCGCTAATATCTCCTTGTTGTACTTATGCTGATTACTCAGCAGTCCGTCGGTGATCTCCTTTGCCACATGTTCTTTGCTATATGCCATAGAGCCACCAAATCTAAGCACATCCAATAAAATCATATCGATTCATAAGATCCTAGAAAGTAGATGAAGACCTCTGATATGCTTGAGCAAATTAGAGTTCTGGTCAAGGAACGCAAGTATATCATAACTACACATGCCATTAATTCGCCTGTCAGAAATATATGTGAAAAAAGAATATTCAATCCTGCCACTGGCTTTCAGATATTTTGCTTTTTCCACCCGTCTAATAAGCAGGATAGCACTAGTACATCTGGGCTTAAATAAGCCCAATTTTAAGCAGTAAGTGCTCTCCCTCGATATGTCCATTTGAACGGTTTTGCCATTGTCTGGTTGAAGTACTCGACAAACGCCAAAACTTTTGCGT
>RPOO01000291.1 GCA_003857025.1 Methanothrix sp. | reverse complement strand
CAGCCTGTCGCTGCGGCCTCGCGCCCTCATCGTCACCGGCCCCAACACGGAGGACGTGGTGGGAAAGGCCATCTTCGAGCTGCTGAAAGACGGCGGCTACCACCCGGAGACGCTCATTACCAGCGCCTCCAAGATGGAAGAGGTCGATCGCGCAGAGAGACTGGCCCGCGAGATCGGGGCGGGATTTCTCATAGGAGCAGGCGGCGGAAGATCGATTGATGTCGCCAAGCTTGCCTCCGTTCGCGCCAACGTGCCATTCTTGTCCGTGCCTACCGCTGCATCTCACGACGGCATCTGCTCGGCGCAGGCATCCCTGACGATAAACGGAGAGGCGGTCTCCGTTCCCGCTCAAGCTCCTCTAGCCATCGTCGCCGACACGAAGATAATATCGCAGGCCCCAGGCAGGCTTCTGGCGGCAGGATGCGGCGACATAATATCAAACTACACCGCGATCCTTGACTGGCAGCTCGCTCATCGGCTCAGAAATGAGGAGTACAGTGAATACGCTTCCGCGCTTTCCGGCATGACGGCGCGAATGATTGTAGAGAGCGCACCCGATATCCGGCCCGGTCTTGAGGAGTCGGCCAAGATCGTGGTAAAGGCCCTCATCTCCAGCAGCGTGGCCATGAGCATCGCCGGATCATCCCGACCGGCCAGCGGCTCGGAGCACAAGTTCGCCCACGCCCTGAATCTCATCGCGCCATCGAGGGCGCTGCATGGAGAATTATGCGGCCTCGGCACCATCGTCATAATGTACCTGCATGGAGGCGACTGGAAGATGATCCGCAACGCCCTGGATCAAGTGGGAGCGCCCATAACCGCATCCGAGCTGAACCTCGATGCTGAGACGGTGATTGAAGCCCTGGTCAGCGCCCACAAGATAAGACCGGAACGCTACACGATATTGGATAGCGGGCTGAACCGCAAGGCTGCGGCAAAGGCTGCAGAGGCCACAGGAATAATCTGAAATTCATGAAATTCAATAATAATCTTGAAAAATATTATAAGAAATATTATAAAAATTAATTGAAATGTAATTTAAAAACTGACTCTGTTGTATTATGATGATGAAATAGGAGATGAAAGAGATGTCCGAGGCAACTACTCAAATTACGCTGATTGGAACAAAGCTCGCCAGCATCGGCATGGAGTTCACCTTCATGGGCGCAACTCCCGAATGCGAAACCTGCAAGCTCAGAAACACATGCATCAACCTTGAACCGCGCCGGCGCTACAGGATTTTAGGCACGCGCGGCGAATTGATTCACGAATGCCCCATCCACGAGGCGGGCGTTCGCGCTGTTGAAGTGGCAGAGAGTCCCATAATTGCCGCCTTCGATGCCAGGAAGGCATTCCCCGGCTCCAAGATCGTCTTTGAGGCCGCGAAGTGCGATGAGCCGGAGTGCAGCATGTTCGAGATGTGCCACCCCACGGGCCTGAAGGATGGGGAAAGGTGCACCATTGTCGAGGTAGTGGGCGAGGCCCCGGAAGACTGCCCGCGCGGAAATGTCCTGAAACTGGTGGAGTTCCGGCGCTAGATGCGTTGCGTTACTTATTCGCGAAATGTCTTCCTGCCCGTAACCAATCTCTGCCGGAACCATTGCGGCTATTGCTCTTTTCGACGCGATGCCGGCAGTGCCCGACTGATCCACAGGCATGAAGCATACCGCCTCCTCGCCAGGGCCGCCGAGACCGGCTGCAGCGAGGCGCTCTTTTCTTTGGGTGAAGCTCCCTGGGAGGTGCCGGGATTTCAGAAGCTACTGGCCGAAGCTGATGTCTCCGATCTCCTGGACTATTTGGAGGAACTGTGCGAGCTGGCCCTGGAGCTGGGACTGCTCCCCCACACCAATGCCGGAATCCTTGATGATGGTGCCCTCGCTCGTCTCAAGCCTTACAATGCATCTATGGGACTGATGCTGGAGACCACAGCCACCGTGGCCGCCCATGCCAACTCGCCTGGAAAAAGTCCTGCGGCTCGACTGGACTATATCGCCAGAGCGGGCCGGCTGAAGATCCCCTTCACCACCGGCCTCCTGATCGGAATCGGCGAGAGCTGGGCAGACCGAAAAGAGGCATTGGAAGCCATTGCAAAGCTGCACAGATCTTACGATCACATCCAAGAAATCATCATCCAGCCGCTTGATCCGAAGACGGGAACGCCGCTGGCGGAGGCAAAGCGACCGAGTGTAGACGAGCTTTGCGCTGTTGTTAAAATGGCGAAAGCGATCCTGCCGGACTCAGTGGCAGTTCAAGTGCCGCCAAACCTGGTAGATCCGAGACGACTGCTCGACGCGGGCGCAAACGATCTGGGTGGCATAAGTCCGGTAACAACGGACTGGATCAATCCCGATCGGCCCTGGCCGGAGCTGGAAACGCTGGCCAAAGAGCTTGATGGGCCGGACGGTTATTATCTTCAGGAAAGGCTGCCTGTATATCCCAGGTTTATCGAGCGCGGATGGCATGGCATAAAGACCCGCGACCTTGTCGCCGCCCTGGCGGATGAGAGCGGACTCGTGGAGAAAAAGTATATCTGCTAAGGCTGGGCTTGGCTATGCTTGTGAAGAAGAATTGGATTGAGATTGGCTTAAGCACTGGGCTCGTGCTTCTCATGATCGCCCTCATTCTCGCGGTGCAGATCGCCTTCCCGGCAGAGCTTAGATCATCCGGTTTCGCCCTGATTGTCTTGCTCTTCATGGTGGCTATGGGCCTGGCTGGCGTGAAGCTCACGGATATGTAGAGACGCTAAATATAAATATAATATTACGCATTTTCCAGTGAGGGGATTGTAATAATGGCGGGGTTTCTGGAAAAGCTCAAAGCTTTGGGAAAGAGCGGAGAAGCCGATTACTCTGAGGTAGATCTGGGACAGTTTGAGGAGATGGGAAATTCTTCAGAGATCGTCTTGAAGGTGGCGGAGCTTGGCAAGGTCGAGGTCCTTCCGGAGATCAAGCAGGAGATCTACGCCGGGAACATTGTTCTTGTCGATATTGCCGGGTTGAAGAGGGACAAAGCTGCTCTTGATCGGGCCATTGGCGAACTGAAGAAGGCGGTGGACGACGTGTCCGGAGACATCGCAGGCATCGGCGACGACCTGGTGGTCCTGGTGCCGAATGGCATAAAGATCGACCGCGAGAAAGTAGTAGGAGGCAAAGATTGAATCTGACCACTGAAGCCAATTGTCCAGTCTGCAGCCGGATGATGCAGTTTAACTGGGAGACCCGGGAGATTGCATACTTCGGAGAAGCCATGATGATAGCCGGCGTTTGCGAGTGCGGCTTCAGGCATAGCGATACCATTCTGCTCGGCCAAAAGGAGCCGGCACGCTATGTGTTGCAGGTCACGGAAATTGACGACCTGGATGCCAGAGTCATCCGATCCTCCAGCGGCACCATTCGCATTCCCGAGCTTGGCGTGGAT
>RPOO01000290.1 GCA_003857025.1 Methanothrix sp. | reverse complement strand
TGATGGCATCGTTGGAGGAGCCCATGCACATGGTCGCGTCTCCCACAATTGGCGAGATGGGTGCCCGGCCCCAGCCGCTCTTAATGGTGTTGATGTCAAAGCCCATGGTGAAGAGTTTGTGCAGTCCCGTCTCAACCACGCGGGCTGAGACCTGAACGAGGCCCGCCACTGAGTTGGTGGGAGCCACGGCCAGCCGCAGATCCGCAGCGTCGACTCCGCACTGCTCGGCGATCTTGGCGGCTACAGCAGCGTCCGGCAGCTTGCTTGATTCCAAAACCAGAACAGCCACGTCGGCAAATTCCTCGAAGCCGATCTTCTCATACAGATCGCGAGTCTTGCGCGCCAGCACGCGCGCGGGTCCGCTGCCCATAGCGAAAAACTTGTCCGCCTTGACCTGCCACATGGCGCACTGCGATGCCATGCAGGAGACTGCCGGATAGTCAGTCGCCACCTGGACTCCGGGAACGAGTATGCCCTTAATATCGCAAGGGGTGAG
This sequence comes from Methanothrix sp., assembly GCA_003857025.1. Classification (GTDB taxonomy): domain Archaea; phylum Halobacteriota; class Methanosarcinia; order Methanotrichales; family Methanotrichaceae; genus Methanothrix. The sequence goes on along the minus strand of RPOO01000290.1, from coordinate 2,983 downwards.
CTGGACATCGGAAAGATCCGCCATGCATAGGCGGCTCAGATAAATTCCGGCACCAATTCCGCCATGCGCCTTCACGCCTGCATCCGCCACCACAGCACCGTTTTCAAGCTCGTGAACTTCGATTTGCAGCTCATCAGAATAGTCGAGCATCTCCTCAAAGACCTCGAATCCCATCTCATTAATTCCCATCAAGCCAGGTCACCTTTCCTCATCCCAAGCGTCAAAGGAAATATAAATTTGGCGATGATGCGCTCATGAGAATGGTGAAAGATGAGCGCGAAAGAAGAGCCCAATCCCCAGTCAGCCGAAGAATTTCAGCGGAACAAATGATGATATACCAAGAGCGGGGTACTATAGAACTCAGAACTCGATAGATAGCAAACGGAGGTTTGGGGTTTGAAGACTAGATCATTAATTTTATTGAATGTTTTTCTGCTGACGCTCATGGCGTCCTTTGCCTTGGCAGTGGACGCGGAAACCAGCACGGCTCCCGCAAATCAGGCGGAAGGTCAGACCGCAGCGGCGGCAGACGAAACCGATACAACTTTAATCCCGTCCAATGACGCCACCAATGCCGGCGGCGATGTTGCTGCCGCCAATGCATCGGAAAATGCGAGCACAACCAACGAAAGCTCTGAAGGCAGCTCTCCGGCAGCGCCCATCAGCGTGCAAGGCATCTGGAAGGCTTCGCTGGCAGGCACAGATATTACTTTGGTTTTAAACCAATCCGGGGAATCGGTCTTTGGCCGGGCAAAGTTTGAGGGAGAAAATCCCTGGAACGGCATTGTATCCGGCTCGCTCTCAGGTAACTCAATCCACCTCTCGCTGGCATCCATGCAGGGCGATGTGCTGGCATCCGCGTATTTAGGCGGTATCATCGAGAGTGATTCCTTGACCGGCAGCTACGTTCGATCCGACAGCAGCGGCAAAGCCGCTAGAGGCGACCTTTCTGCCACTATGATCAGCCCGGACACTTCAGGCTACACTCCCGTCGCAGTTGCAGCAGCCGCACCATCCGCTGCACCCGTCGCGGAGACTGTCTCTGAGGCAGCAGCAAAGGAAGAAAGCGCCCAGCAGACGATAAATATCACACAGAGCGCCGCAGAACCGGCTGCAGCGACATCCCAAAGCAGGTTCAAGGATGTAACGCAATTGGCGAAGGGAATCAATCCCGACATACTGCCGCGCATGGCAGCTTTGTAGGGCTAATAATGCCAATTGGCCATCTGCAAGTCTGCATGATCTGCCTGAATGCCGGGATTTTCCGGCAGCGATTTTTCTTTTTATGATGCAGGATGCAAGAATAGCCCTTAAGAAATAAAAAATCAGAGAATAGCCCAAAAATCTTATTCGCCTATTTTTCAGGCCCTTTGCTTTTTTTGTTCCAAGATCTTTATATCGATTGATTTTATTTCTCATTATTTAGAAATCAATGATAGTATCAATGATATGATCGATGATCCTGGGAGGGATATTTGTGAGAGCATTATTCAACAGTCTAGCGTACCGCAGTCCGGTGTACTGCAATCCAGTTCTCCTGCTATTCGTGGCGTTTTTCCTGTTGTCAAGCGCGCAGGCATCGGTTATGGATGACGTAAGCATAACTCATGCATCAGAGATTTGCAATAAATGGAAGATCGGCTTCAACTGGTCGGATATGGATGTATACAAAACGAGCGTGTCTCAAGGAAGTAGCGAATCCGGGAGCGTCAAGACTTCGGTTGATACATTGATCCTGACGTCCTCGGAAGATACAAAAAAAATAATGAAGGTATCCGTCATAATGTATTCGAAGAGCATTGCCAACCAAGTTTCTTCTTCCAGCATGATGACTATGGCCAATGATACTCTCTCCAAGTCGGGAGTCTGCGGAAATATCAGTCTTGAGAATAGAATGATTGACGGCCAGTCCGGCATCTATGCCGCCGGAGCCAAATGCCCGCTCGGCGAGCCTGTCTACGCCGCCATCTTTCCCGTGAGCTATCACCTCGACCGGCCCGGTGGGATTCTGGATTCCAATGCACTGGCTCTGGTTCTATCTACCTTCGACCAGGAGAAGACGGATCGCTTTGTCAATTCTGTCAAGGTTGAGCAGATAAAATAATTAGCAGACTATTTAGATTGCAGACATTCCTGCTGATAAAAAAAGCAGTAGATGAGTAGTTGTAGATGAATCGCGGCATATATGTCGCAGCGGATGAGATGCAGCAGATGAGCAAACAGAAAATGAATGGCTGCCGGAGGCATATACCCTAAGCATACCTAAACCGAATGCCAATGAGAGCACCATCATCAAGCCAAATCCTGAAACAAAAAGACCAAAAAACATATTTATGTTCAAAGACATTTAAATGATATATAGAGGAACCTGACCAAAGGGTTCGGACAATCAATAGGATTCGGCTATATTCGTGCCCGCCATGCATGAAAATTTTTAGCCTGAGGGAAGGCATGAAATCAGGCAATACATTCAACCGTTTTGGCCGAAAATCATGCCTCCGGTCCGCATCCTTCTTTGTCCCTCTAGTCGAGGAGATAAAAAATGCCCGAGTTTCTTAATCCGTTCAGCGGAAAAGTGCCCGATCGTTTGCTCACCAAAGAGGAGCTAATACGAGCGGTTCGTCTTGATCTGGCCGCAGAACATGAAGCCATTCATCTTTACATGGCCCATGCCGAGGCCACGGATAACCCACTGGCCAAAAAAGTGTTCATCGACGTCGCTAATGAAGAGAGGGTTCACGTCGGCGAGTTTGCCAGGCTTTTGGCCATTCTCACAGGCGATGAAGATGCTCTGCTGGCCAAAGGTACGAAGGAGGTTGACGAGATGGCTGCCGAACTGTCGGTATCTCCGGAGCCGTCTCCATCCAAAGCAAAAAATGCAAAAAAGGCTGGCAACTAGACGCCTTCGGATGCAAATGTGGCCACGACCGTCGGCTCGCCTAAGAAATGAATTGCAGAGCAGAAAAATTGCGGCGGATGAGGA
>RPOO01000289.1 GCA_003857025.1 Methanothrix sp. | reverse complement strand
GCGGCATCAATGTTAGTCAAGGCATTTTAGATCATATGGGTCCAAATGATACCTATAAAACGGTGAGGCTGCACAATGCCGGTGCAGATCTTACTGGCATGATCTCAGCAGCAGGCTCGGAGGCGGAAGTGTCGCTGATGCCCATCAGCGTATCAAGGGATTCGGGAGGCCTCAAGGTCAGTCCAAAAACGTCTATTGAGAAAAAATTGACGGATTCAAAGAACGGCAGCTGGATTTCGTTCTCACTTGGTAATATTGTTCCCGGCGGATACATCCTGGAAGCGAGGGAAGCCAACGGCTCAGTGCTTCTCGGCAGAGTTCCCATTCTGGTGCAGGAGAGTTTGAAGATCGCCCTGCCGGAAAAGATCTCGCCGGGAGATGTTTTACCGGTTAAAGTCATGGCGAATAGCAGCGGGAAAGGAAGCATTACGGTAGGCGCGATTGTTATGCCTGCATACGATTATAACCTCACAAATATCACTGTTTCAGATAAAATTGTTTTCGCAAGAGGAGATGCCAATGCAGAGATCAAGAAGATCGACGTAGAAGATGTCATGAACCTCTTGCCGATTCTGCCCGAAGACTGCACACTCACCTATCAGCTCCAGGAAGGAAATGAGTCAACGCTAAACCTCATCACGGATGCCGATTGGCAAAAGGGGCGGTATGTGCTGATCTGTGCGGCTTACGATAAATCATCCGGCACGAGGGTTGCCCAAGGATTTCTGGATCTGGTGTAGTTAATGGCGAATAGACTGAGCTTCGCGATATGTCTTGCCTTCGCGATTATTTTTAGCATCACTCTGGCGGCAGTTATGCCGATAGATGCAATTGAAGCCACATTATCCGGCAGCACGGTGAGCGTGACCGGCACCGCCCCGCCGGGAGAGCAGGTTTCCATGCGCTCCAGCTTCACCATGAACTTGCCCGTGAGCGGAGGGCAATATGAGTATGAGACAAGCGTAGAGATTCCTCAGGAACCCAATCGCTTCCAGGTTACGGCCAGGAATGTGCAGGACTTCAACGCCGGTGTGAAGATGGGCATTTGGATCACCAAGCGCTTCCAGGCCAATGGCGGAACGGCTAGCATCTCCCATGCCAACGTCCCGTCGGGCAGGTACAACATCAAGCTGTTCGGAGAGGCTCAACCAGGCTCCTCACAAGTTCCCATTGAGGTGGCAGCAGAGACTCAGGTTAAGGCAGACAGCAACGGCAAGTACAGCTTGGATATCGATACTTCCGGCATACCCGCAGGCGAGTACAGAATCGAAGTTGCGGGTGAGACCAAGACCATTCAAGTTGGCGGTTCATCGCCGGATTCAAGCGCAGCCTCAAGCCCGGCGAACACTGCGACAGGCATTTCAAGCACTGCAAGCGCTGCAAGCCAAAATGAGGATGACGGCACCGGCGAGGAAATACCGGATCAAAAGGCAAAGCCGGTGGAGATAACGTCAGAGGTTATCCACTGGTACGCGGATGAGACCGGCCAATCGATAGCTACGACGGGCGAATATCAAGAGACTGAAAAGCAGCTTCGCCAGAGGATTGCTGGAGGTTACTGGAAGATCATCCGGCAAGGCGACCCGCTTACCGAGCAGGCCGGAAATTGTGAAAACGAGTTTTGTTTGGTCAGGGACAAGGATGCCTGTACAGTCTGCAGGGACAAGGATATTATCCTGAAGTCGAACCAATCAAGAGAAGCGGCAAATCCGGTTACGAATAATCAGAATCGGGTTTCGCAAAAATCGAACGATTCAAAAAATTTAGATGATGTGAAAGATCTGAATGAACCGCAAGACCTGAATAAGTCGCAAGCCGCCAAGCCGGTTCAAGAAAAGGGGTTGGTGGAACAGATTGGCGCATGGGCCAACCAGCTATTTGGATCGCATACCGGAGGCTGAGAAGGATCACCAAATCGCTCCCAATGCCCGCAGATCTGCTGGCGGCAATTCTGATGGCGCTGGCAACATTGGTCTTCACCCTGACGCCCTTAGCGGATCTGCCCGTGCGCATTCCACTGGGACTCCTCATGGTGCTCTTTGTGACGGGCTATTCGCTCATCGCCGCGCTCTTTCCTAAGATTGACGATCTGGACGGAATCGAAAGGCTTGCCCTGAGCTTCGGCCTGAGCATTGCCGTGGTCCCGCTCATCGGCCTTGGCCTGAACTACACACCCTGGGGAATCCGTCTGACGCCGGTGGTTATTTCCTTGGCGATCTTCACCATAGCCATGAGCGCTGTGGCACACGTGCGGCGCATGTCGCTGGCAGCAGAGGACCGATTCTTCGTTCCCTTCCGCGAAGGGGTTGCCTCGCTCAAGAGGGAGATTCAGGCAGACGACAAGAGCCGACTGGACAGGGCTCTGACGGTGATTTTAATAATAACTATACTTATGTCCGTCTTCGCCCTGATCTACGTGATAGTCACTCCCAAGCAGGGCGAGAAGTTCACGGAATTTTACATCCTTGGGCCGGGCGGAAAGGCTTACGATTATCCCACCCAGGTTCAGGTCGGAAATAAGAGCACCGTCATCGTGGGCGTGGTCAACCATGAGTACGCTCTGGTGAATTACACCATGCACATGAATCTGGACAACTCCATCATCCTGATGGAGAATATGACGCTTCCGCACAACCAGACCTGGGAGAAGCCGGTCAGCTATGTGCTCAATAAAACTGGAGACGAGCAGAAGCTGGAGTTCTTGCTTTACAAGGAAGGAAACTTCACCGGGTCTTATCGCGATCTTCATCTCTGGGTAAACGTAACCAGACGAAATGAGACGCGAAAAGCGATAGATTTGACAGGAAAATCCGACGGATAATGTGGATTTGGCGGAGGATGTGGATTTAAAGGTTCAGAGCCGATTCAATGATCATCTTTCACCATTCACCAATCCGCTTTTGCCAGCCAAATTCACCAATCAATAATTCACCAATCAATTGTCCTCATCCTTTCGGTGATTCTTTGCCGGTGGCCGATCTATTTTCTTTTGACGCTTTCTCTCGGCATTCTCCACTTCCTCTCGGAATTCCATGAAGTCCTCAAAGCATCCCATATTTTCCTTCACCTGATGAGTCGGCTGACAAGAGGATAGGCGCTGCCGTTATATTCGTCTTGCTGCCAAAATCCAAAATTAATGTATAAATGGATCGGCATGATCCGGGGGTGCTGAGATGAAGAGTACGAGCAGCAAGACAGCCGCACAAGTCTCCCGCGAAGAGATCTTTCAAGCCATCGGCTATGCGGCCCTGAAGGCCAGGGCGGGCCATCTGGCACCGGGCACGGTCATCGAGATTGGGAGCTTCGATATGGTGGTATCAGAGGACGAAGAAGGCGACGGTATCATGGTGCAGGCCATTGTGCCGAAGAAGCAGATAGAGGCGCTGGCCCTCGTAAAATTGGAGGGGCTTGATGCAGATGCTACGGGCTGGAAGGAACTGGATAAGACAGAATGGCTGGCGCTGTTTTTCGCCGAATTGAGAGAAGTTCTCAGGAAGTGGCAGGGAATCGAGATGCTTCAGG
>RPOO01000288.1 GCA_003857025.1 Methanothrix sp. | reverse complement strand
TAACAGCATCTTCATCCAGATCCGGCACGGACTTCTCGAAGACGCGCAGGCTCTCGGAGATATCCGCCCCATCGCCCCAGACACGGGCGATCTCATCTACGCGTATTCGAAATCGCGGGATGTATACCCCGTAGCTGACAATTCCAGAGACCAAAAGATTTCACCCTTTGTTCAATGCACTGGAGACTTCGTCTACAGAAAAATGTGTCGTTAAAAGCGGGATGTTCTCGACCTCGGCGATGCGGATCGCCACGGGATCGACCTCTGACGGCATCAGCCCCTGCAAGATCACGGCACCGGGCTTGAGATTGCTCACCCGCACCGCGACCATGGGCGATTTTCCGGAATGAATACCCGTAAAGATCAGGGCCCGCGCAGTGCTCCTTCCATAGATCTTCTGGAACTGGTCGGGAAGCATTTCCACGATGGCTTTCATGCTATCTATTATCGTGTAGCCCCAGATGGTAATATCAGTCCTGCCGAAGAGGATTTCGGCATTGAGCTTTATGGCCATATCCGCGAGAGGAATCGGGTCCTGATATTCGCATACGCTGCAGATGGAATCAAGGCCCAGGATGTCACCCCACATATCCTCATAAGCGCGCAAGACGTTGCAGCCGCGGCTTTCGTCTATGCGCAGCAGTGCATCTATGATCTTGCTCACAATCATAATGCCCGGTGACTTTCTCCTGCCGCTCTCGTAATCGGAGATCACGGATGGCGATATCTTCAGATAATTAGAAAGATCCGTCTGGGTAATGCCGAAGTTCCGGCGCCACTTTCTCAGGGTGTCGCCCGGATTTTGGGATAAGGTGATCTCTCCAGCGATCTTCTCGGCCAGCAGTCCCCTGGCATTGGAGATCTCGCCTCCTGAATTCATATTCACTAGAGTTGTTCAACTAGGATATAAATGTAGCGAAAATATTTCGGCATTCAACGTAAGGCGGCATTTCAGAAAGGCATGCGTCGACCGGGATTCGAACCCGGGTTGTAGGCTTGCTTCGCAGATACTTTTGCATGGAAGGCCCAAGTCATAACCACTAGACCATCGACGCCCGCCCCATAGGTATCACAGGTTGAACTTAACTGTTTCGATCCAAAGTCGCGCCAATTCATCGGCGGGCAAAAGTTTGCAGCCTTCCTGCAATCGGCTAAGTGATATCCGGCTGGCAGATCATCAATTTTATATATTCTACCAGGATAGGGACTTCCTTGGCGGCCATCGGTTTCCAGTTTTCATCAACCGTCGGAACCCATGCGCTTCCTTTCTTCTCGAAATCGAGTATATCGTCGCGGCTGCAAAGTCCCGAGGCGATCCCATCCGTTTTATTCACAAAGAATCCGAAGAATTTCTTTCCGATCGACCCATACTCGGCCAGATACCAGTGCATCTTCTTTTCGTTGGTGAGGTGCAGATATATTCTCTCTTCACCGATACAGAAGTGGTCGAAGGTTAAGAGAGGAAGCTTTGATAGATCGCCCGGTGTCAAATCGCTGAATTTCTTTCCCAAAATGTGTGCCCCCAATTAGATAGGACCTGAATGCCAATTGCTCATTTAAGTATCCCTCACCATCCAGTATCTTTCAGGCCCCTTCAAAAGTCCTAGCGAATTGCCGCACAGCTTTGCGAATCGAAGCATACCGTGCGCGTCATGGTCTGCACATCATCATAGCCTGTTTCATCATTGGCGAATGGCCGCCTCCTCGAATGGTGCACCAGTTCGCGATTCATTGCATTAGATAATTGCATCAGATAATTTGATATATGGGAGAATACGCGAGTTGTTAATCAGAGACGAAGAATGTATTCACTTATTGTCGCTTTCTGGCTGATGCTGCCCGCCTACATCCCCAACAACTGCGCGGCGCTCTTTGGCGGCGGCACACCCCTTGATTTTGGCCGGAACTTCCCAGACGGGCGGCGTGCTCTTGGCGACGGCAAGACTTTTCGAGGAACAATCGCCGGAACGACTTGCGGTATCCTGATAGGATTGCTGCTCAATCAGCTTGCGCCGTTTTGCGGACTGCCGACCTTTGGCGCGGGCCTGGAGCAAGTGCCCATTTTGGTGGGACTATCATTTGGCGCAATGCTCGGCGACATCGTGGCGGCCTTCTTCAAGCGCCGGCTGGGCCTGAAGCGCGGCGCGCCCCTCTTTGTGATCGATCAGCTCGACTTCGTCATAGGCTCCTGGCTGCTGACTATGACCCTCGCGCCGGAGTGGTTCTGGCAGAACTTCACGGTCACGATAATGATAATTGTGCTGATAATAACACCCATCCTGCACCGCGTCACTAACATCATCGGCTATCGCATCGGGGCGAAGAGAGAGCCCTGGTAGCCGCTCACTTGGAAGCAGCTCGATCCCCTCGCCACAGCAGATTTTTCAGTATCTTTAGGCCGATCGCGAAAGCTTTATAAGTTTAGGTAATTGATACCAAGAGCGTCATAGCCAATTTTATCGCGCAAAATCATGAAATTGGTGAAATGAAAAGGAGGAGGAATAAATGGACGCATTTGGCATGGGGCTCGTAGCTGCTATGGGTGCCCTTGCGACAGTTGCGGGCGCTTCCGAAGATATCGAGTCCGATATCGGTTCTCAAAGCAACCCCAACTCGCAAGTTCAATTGGCTGCCCAGGTCGGAAATCCCCACAGGATTTATAACAAGGCCATCGCAGGCGAGCCGCCATCGAACGCTCTGTGGTGTACAACCGCAGCCATCATGGCTTATGTGCTCATCGAAGGCTACCATATGCCTTTGCTCTTTGCAGTAGCCGCTGGAGCATCTCTGGCTGCCCTATTCAACGGAGTAATGGCGACGAGCGCTTATTTAGGAAGAAATGCCAGCCAGGCCAGGTTCAATCAGTGGATCTACCTGGATATAATTAGGTATACAACGCCTTCCATTATGGCGCACGCATGGATAACATCATTTTGTATTGTATTGATTTCTGTCATCCAGGTCTATGTATTAACACCTCATCATCCCTTCCCGATTCCTGTCATCGCCATCATTTGGGGATTGACCGTCGGTGCTATCGGATCGTCCGTGGGTGATATTCACTACGGTGGTGAGCGTGAGTTCCAGTGGAGGCTATTCGGACAGGGTCTCAACACTATGCTTTCCGGACAGATTGTGAGGAAGGCAGAGGCTGGTCTGAGAAACTCCATTGATAACGCCTGGTTCTGCGCCAAATTCGGCGGACCGTGCACGGGAATGGGCTTCGGCCTGACCGTCTTCCTGGATAACTGGAGGACAACCGTCTTCGACCCCGTCACCCAGGCTGGCGCTGCCATTGCCATGGGCTTGTTCTTTGTAATATTGATGAACCTATACAACTTCTATTGTGAGTTATCTGCGAGGAGAAAGTATGGGCCGTATCCAGGGTACAAGGGGGATATAGCTGCATGAGCTTTGATATTAATACAATTATATATATTCTGGAGATCATCGTCGGAGGCCTGCTGGTGGGCGTTGGCGTTCACTTTGTGCCTGTGGGCGGTGCCCCTGCAGCTATGGCTCAGGC
>RPOO01000287.1 GCA_003857025.1 Methanothrix sp. | reverse complement strand
TAATCGACCTACCAGAGATGATTTCAGATGCGAGTCTTGCGGCTATGCTGGTGCCGCTGATCGCATTGCAGCGATGAATATCGCTTTTAGGGCAGCCGTCAACCTGCCTATTGTAGCGGGGAATCATCTTAACCTCAGTTACAAGCCCCAGACTTAAGTCGTGGGTAGTTGACCATGTGAAAGTACGGCATTTTGTTCTCCTCAAAGATCCGGAATGTCCGGAGCACGATTTATGTGATCAAATGAGTATCGACCTTCAATATAAGTCCTATCGACAATTATCGTATTTAAATCTGTGGTGCAAGAATGAGGAGCAATGCGATGAATGAATTAAGAACGCAAGAAGGGAAAAGCATCGGAAGGAAATAACTGAATAGATAGGCGAGGCGAAAATGATAAAACAAGGTGTGCAGTGCCAAAAGAGGCGCTGCAATTCACGCTGGCATAACTCACGCCGGTATAAATCCGTTCTCCAGTGCGATCTTCTGGCCGTCCGGGCTGAGAATGTACTTTATAAAAGCCATTGCTCCGGGCGAAGGTTTTCCCAGGGTGTAGAAGTAGAGCTTTCGAGCCAGAGGATATTTCCCATCTTTGATGTTTTGGATCGTGGGACCGACTCCATCGAGCGATACTACTTTTGTGTCACCGTGCAGGACATAACTGAATCCCACGTAGCCGATGGCGTTGTCTCCGCCGCGAATGGCCGTCTTCACCTCGGAACTGTCTGAGGCTTCAATGATCACGCCGGGAGACTCGGCCTCTTTGCTGCCCATAATGACTTCGTTGAAGGTATCTCTTGTTCCGGACCCGGCCCGGCGTCCGATGACAAAGATCTCCTCATCCGGTCCGCCCACGCCCTTCCAATTGGTTATACTGCCGGAATAAATCTGCTTCACCTGCTCCTTGGTGAGGGCTCTTACGCCGAAATTGTAAACACGGGGACTCACAACCAGACAGATGGCATCATAGCCGACCAGAAATTCCTGAAACTTTTCGTCTCCCGTCTCATACCTCATCTTTTCCACAGGCTGAATCTCTCGGGAGGCCATAGCGATATCGGATCTCCCTTCGGCAACATCGACAATGCCAACTCCCGTCCCCCCGGAAGTGACGCTCACATGATAGTCGTCCTGAAGCATATTGAACTCTTCAGCCGCAAGCTCAGCCAATGGCATGGCCGTGCTTGATCCGGATAGGGTGACCTTTTGCTCTCTTGCCGAACCGATGGCCGTCACGGACAGGACGACCAGCAAGAAGATCAATAGCTTGGACTTTCCATTCATCAGGTTACATTTAGCGACACTATTATGTAAGCCTATTCCAAGCTGAAAACAATTCTAATCCATTGCCGGGAAAAGGCGGAATTCGGATCAAAGATCGGCTGAATTGAGATCAAAGATGATTCAAAGAAGTGCCAAAGGTCGATCAGGATGTTTATGTATTCAGACTCGGGCCTTCGGGTCGCAAAGAACATGCAAACGAAAATTTAAAAATCAATTGTGCATAGATAATTTCATAAAAATATTTGTATAAATTAGTTTTTCATAAATAATTTTGCAAAGATACATTTACTTAAAGACTCTTCTATAAAGACACTTCCACAATAAAGATAATTGATTGATGCCGGCAGCCATCCCTGATGGAGGCAGAAGAATGACCCCAGCACCAATGGTTTTTCCAATTGATTTAAAAAATGTTATAGATCTCCGATATGAGTCTCCGATAACGAGTTCAATATCGAAGCCTCACTTCAGTAGACTCTTGGGAACTGTGCCTGCGCGGCTGCCTTGAAGCAAGTGCAGTCGAAGATGCCCTTGGCAGATTTGAGTTTTGCATCTCCTATATAGCTCGCAGGCATGGTAAGATAGCCCCCGAAGCAGCAGGGCAGCCAGTCGTCGCTTGAGGTCTTCTTGTAGTAGGGCACCTCAAGTGTCATGTTCTTCTCGATATGGTAAGTTCCCCAGTAGTCCTCATCGATATCGATGGCTGGATTCTTCAAGGCGCTGCTGAGCATGCCCGACCCCAGTCCTTTCAGAGATGTGAAGTCGTACAGGGGCGTCTTCCCGTCCGAGGCAAGCTTTCCAGAATAGTCTTTGCTGGATTGCAGGACACCGATATGCGTTTTTCCGTCAGTCACATCTTCGTTGACCTTCATCTCGGTAGTGCCTACGCCTTCCCAAACAGGATCATAGGTGTAGTTGAACTTCTCTTTGAGATTGACCTCAAGTTCCTTGTCCAGAGCATGAGCGTACTCGACCTCGTGCAACATGCTGGTGCCGGCGCGGTAGTTCTTTGCCTCGGTCCTCTCTTTGAGCAAGGAGTTGTAGTCCACTGGATTTGCAGCATAGTAGCCGGTACCGACGGCGATTCTCATTGGTGCATAAACCATTGCGTTGTCTTCCTTGAACTGAATACAATTCTGGCTGAAGTCGTTGTAGTCGCTGTAAATCGGATGATTCTGCCGGTTGAATTTCTGGTAGGTCAGAACGGCTTCATTATTTATCGAACCGCTGCCGTGAGCATAGTTTTTCACTGCGAGGTTCCCGCTCTTCGCGTACATGTAGGTCATAAAATAACCATTCCCTTGCACGCTCTGCTCAAAATTGAATGTAATATTCTTCTCTTCGTATGACCCCGGCCCGCTTAGAGAGGCAGAAGGAAAAGCTGCCATCGAGCTGCCGATGAGCACGGCCAAAACAAAAGCAAATGATATTGCGGAAATAACACTCTTTCGACCAGTCCGCGCCAAATGGGCGAACAGTCTTTCGCCAATCCCTTTTGTCATCCTACATCACCATTTAGTCCTTAACTGATCCCTGAGGCAGGTTTTCCGAGATAAATAAACTGTCTTTATAGAAAATAGAGAATTAATCCAATCCTTTTCGATTGATATCACATTTTCAGCCTTTTCCGCCCTTATCATCATTACAGGTATATTCCAACGCGTATTCCAAGGCACGAGTAATTGAGCATGATTACTATTTTATAAAAAAAGTTGAAATTAATAAAACTACGGCTGAACATCTCTATGCAAGCATCTGAACATTACGATAAAATAATAATAAAAATTTGAATAATAGCAAAATATAATCAAAAATCAAACAGGGATAAAGCCCTGCTCACGGGCGATCCTTTGACCCTCCGGCCCCTGCACGAATTCTATGAATGTCTTGGCACCGGGAGACTGCTCACCGTAGGTGTATAGATAGAGGTGGCGGTGCAGCTCATACAGATCCAGCTTGATATTGTCATGAGTCGGCATGAAACCGTCAAAGGCAATGGCCTGAACGCCGCCGCCCAGATAATTAAAACCAAGATAGCCGATCGCGTTATCGCTGCCGGCAATCGCCGTCTTCACCTCGGCGCTTCCCAGGGCCACAGTATCAACGCCCGGAGTCTCAGCGTCCTCGCTGCCGAAGATCTTCTTGTTGAAGGTATCTCTGGTCCCGGAGCCGTCTTCCCGAGCGATTACGTAGATCTCTTCATCCGGGCCGCCTACGTCCTTCCAATTGGCGATCTTTCCGGAG
>RPOO01000286.1 GCA_003857025.1 Methanothrix sp. | reverse complement strand
GACATCATGCACTCCTGGGATCTCTTCGAGGACGCGGCGAAGGCCTTCGGCTACGAGAAGCTTGTCGCTGAGATGCCCAATACGGTAACCGTGGGCAAGGCGCTTCCCAGCGAGGTCAAGAAAGGAGAGATTCGCGAGATCATGGCGGGACTCGGTTATCTGGAGACCATGCCGTTCACCCTGACCAATGAGCGGGCGCACTTCGAGTGGATGATGCGGCCAGCGCTGTCGGGCACGACGCGCGTGCTTCATCCCATCAGCGAGCTGCACACCATCCTGCGCACCTCCTTGCTTTCCAGCTTGCTCGAGATCTTCGCTCTCAACCAGCATCATCCTCTGCCGCAGAGGATCTTTGCCGCCGGGGACGTGGTGGTGGACAAGAAGGTTCGCATGAACCTGGCAGCAGCCGGCATCCACAGCAATGCCAGCTTCTCAGAGATCAGATCGGTGATCGATACAGTCCTGCGCGAGCTTGACCTGGCCGAGAAGGTGACCATCGTGCCTTCCACTGACGGCGCACTTCTTCCCGGTCGCGGGGCGAATCTTGTGCAGGATGGCAGGACGATCGGCATCTTCGGCGAGGTTCATCCGCAGGTGCTGCACAGCTTCGGCCTGGAGCAGCCGGTGGTGGCGTTGGAGCTGGAATGGGGAGTTCTCTAGGGCAATTGCCCCTCACTCCCGCGTTCTGCTCCTATATTCTTTTTTCGCGCAGCAAGTCTTAAAAATTTATTTAATTGTTGTGAGGGATGACACAAGGCAGCAATCTTGACATTCCTGTCCGAAGATACGACAAAGAGAACAAGATTTATTCGGGCGTCTGGTTTATCTTCTTGTATTGTTAACAACTGTTGAAAGAGGTTGTGGTTGCATTGAAAGTTCGGCATTTGATGAGCTACCCAATTGCCACTGTGCGCCCCGAGGCTACTGTGCAGGAAGCCATCTTGAGGATGGTGAGCGAGGGCAAAGGGAGCGTGCTGGTGGCAGGGGACGGCCTGCTAAAAGAAGCATTGGGAATCGTTACCATCAGTCATATCTTTATCAATGTCTTTGCCAAAGGCCTGGACCCGAGGGTTGTGCCGGTCTCCAGGATCATGACCCCGGCACCACTGATCACCATCGACCCGGATGCTACCACCACCGCCGCGGCCAGGCTCATGCAGGAGCACGGCATTCGCAGGGTTCCCGTGATGAAAGACGGCGCACTGGTGGGCATTATCACCAGCAATGACCTGCTGGGGTGCGTGCAATGAGGAAAGAATCTCTGGGCGAAAGGAAGTGGTCCAAGGTCTATCACTTCCGCAGAGTTTAAATAGGCAAAAATCAAGTCATTTGGCAGAATGTCGAGGTCGCCTAGCCTGGTAGGGCGCAGGTTTGCTAAACCTGTTCCGCTACGCGGATCGTGGGTTCGAATCCCACCCTCGGCGCTTTTACTTCACTATATGGCCATTATTGGGCGGGTTCGTGTCCATTTCTGTTATGTGGTTAAGGTCTCTTAGAACGCGTCGCTTTCTTTGAATCATTTTCTGTAATATAGTTACATCTAAGCACTCCTAAGAATTATATCATCCAGATGATTGCGTATAATAACAAGTAATTCTAACAGATCTGGATTGATGCGAAACTGCGATCTTTTAAGATGCAATATCCGATAGCGCGAATTGCCTGGATTCCTGCGTCGCATGATACTCTTCATACGGGAAGCTTTTTATATGTTCTACGCAGTGTTAATTGTCGATGGAGTTAAGCACAATTGTCTATTGCATGACCATCAAATCTGGTTTAGAACGGCCCTTTTTCTAGCCTTAGCTCAAGCTACAGACAGCTAGTGATTACATAAGCACGGATCGGATGATCAGTGTTTTTGAAATCTACCCATTCCCAACGGATTGGCGGTCTTTCTGGGTATATTAATTTATAAAGATAATCATATAAAAATATAAAATATCGGAGGTGACTCGCAAATGATGAACCGCACTATGAAATTGCTCATGCTATCAGATATATTCGTCCTCACGGGCTTCGGGCTGATCCAGCCCATCCTGGCTATATACATAAACGATGGCGGCGTAGCTGGAGGCAGCATGCTATCGGCAGGCCTTGCGAGCGCCTTGTTCCTGTTTACCAAGTCCGTGGTGCAGCTGCCATTTGGGCGCTATGTGGACAATCAGCCTGGCAAGACCCGGTGGCTTATCCTGGGCACGCTGCTCATGGCCCTGGTGCCTGTTATCTACGTTACTGCCCAGAGCATCTACCATGTCTACCTGGCCGAGATGATTTACGGCGTCGGGAGCGGCCTGGCATACCCAACGTGGCTCGGACTGTGGTCCGCCAATCTCGATAAGGGACAAGAGAGTTTCCAGTGGTCCGTCTACTCCACATCCACCGGCCTTGGCACCGCGGCCACGGGAGCCGCCGGCGCGGCTGTAGCAAGCCTGGTGGGCTTCTCCGCCACTTTCATCATGGCGGGATTGCTCTGCCTGCTGGGATGCGCAGCCCTGCTGGTGATGGAGCGAAGGAGCGCGAGGTTGCCGGAGAATCTTGGGGGTGAGGCCCGTTTCCGTAGAATTGGGACGGCATACGGCCTTCCCAGGCTGAGGACCTTTGGCAGCGTCCTCCGCTTCCCGTTGTCTCTTTTTCAGAATATTAGTAGTGCAAACTTATAATAACCTGGTGCATTTTAGTCACAATTCAGTATTTATTTGCAGCTTCAAGCATCAGAAATAGCTTTAAAGATTGGCAAAGAGCAATAGCATGAATGTTCTATCGATCCTACTATCATTTGCGCCGTGGATAGTCTTCGGATTTATCGCCGGGCAGTCACTTATTCGGTTGGAGTTGGCGATGCTCGTCGCTTTGGCCATCACGCTTCTCCTGAGCTACAAGCAACTTAAGAAAGGGTATGTTTTGACCTGGGTAACACTCTTGTTCTTCGTCTTTAGCTTCGTGGCCGTCGCGCTGATGAAAAATTTCTGGGTGGCATCCCACATGGGCGTACTCTCTTACGCCACGCTGGCGGCGGTTACCTGGGGATCGATGCTTGCGGGCCAGCCCTGGACGCTGCAGTATGCCAAGGAAGAGGTGGACAGAAGCCTGTGGCAAAACAGGAGCTTCATTCATGCCAATCAGGTGATAACGGGGGCCTGGGGAATCGTATTTTTCATTGACCTGGCCATGAATTACTACAAACTGAACCATCACTTTGCGCAGGAATGGATCTTTGAAGTGGTTGGATGGGTCCTGATTCTGGCCGGAATGGGATTCACGATGATTTACACCGATCGATCCAGGAAGCGCAGGCTACAGCAGGAGCAAGCGGCTCACGGCACGGCGTCGCCATCTGCTGCGCCGGCGCAATCTTCGCCAAAATAGGGTCTGCAATGGCTGCAAACCCGGCTATTTTTTGTTGGATCAGAAAATACCGTCTCTCGTCGCTACAGCAGCAGTGTCTTCAGCAGCACGTCGACGATGATTGCTGCAAAGAGCACGGCGCGGTAGTTGGCCGACTGGTAGAACAGCCGGTCTCCCCGCTCCGCCGTCGGATTTTTCACGAAGTCCAGATT
>RPOO01000285.1 GCA_003857025.1 Methanothrix sp. | reverse complement strand
GTTACTCGCCCCCCAGCCTCTGCAAGAGCTTGACGGCGGCCTCAACGGCGCGCTTGGAGTAATCGACGCGCCTATGAGCATCGGGCCTTGACATCTTTGGTCCGGTGATGCCGAGTGTCACAGGCTTGTCGTACTCCAGTGAGAGGTCCATGAGCTTTCGAGCCGCATGTTGAACCACGACCTCGTCATGACCAGTCTCACCCTGGATCACGCAGCCGATAGTCACCACTGCATCGATGTCCTCGCGACGAAGCAACATCTTGACGGCGAGAGGCATATCATAGACCCCCGGAACGTAAACGACATTTGCGACCTCGGCACCCAGGAACTTAGCATGCTCTTTGCCGAGCAACTCCATCTGATAAGTGATATCCCTATTGAACTCCGAGACAACGAAACCAAGTTTAACCATAGCTCCAAACCCCGCGAAGTAGCCACTCTCCTTCCCGCCAAACGTAATAAACCCATCGATTCCCTGCCTATTTTGGCCTGTACTGGTCGATCCAAACCATTTTCGGGATTCGCAAAAGCACTCCGGGAAATATTATCATCATCAACGATCAAAATGCATTTATTCTTGGCAATTGTGCGGGAATATGATCTGCTATGAGTCTTGTTTACATTAACGGAGAATTCGTTCCGGCGGAAAAGGCCGCCGTCTCGGTCTTTGATCATGGATTTTTATATGGCGACGGAGTCTTCGAGGGCATCAGGGCCTACGGCGGTCGTGTCTTCCGGCTGGAGGATCACGTCAAGAGGCTCTACGATTCCGCCCAGGCGATAATGCTCTGCGTTCCCATGACGCAAAAGGAGATGGCGGAGGCCATACTTGAAACGCTGCGCAGGAATAACCTGCGTGATGCTTACATTCGTCCCATCGTCTCCAGAGGATTCGGCGACATGGGCCTTGACCCCAACAAATGCAAATTGGCAACAGTCGTCATAATGGCCACCGAATGGGGAGCGATGTACGGAGACCTCTACGAAATCGGCCTTACCGCGGTCAGCGTGGCCGTTCGCCGCAATACTCCCGACAGCCTGCCGCCCAACATCAAGAGCCTAAACTACCTGAACAACATCATGGCCAAGATCGAGGCCAATATCAAGGGAGGCAACGAGGCCATAATCCTCGACGCCCAAGGAAAGCTCTCCGAAGGCAGCGGCGACAACATATTTGTGATAAAGAACGGAGAGATCTGCACACCCCATACCTTGAACAATCTCAAGGGCATCACCCGCGAAGCGGTCATGGAGCTGGCAGAACTTGGCGGCAATAAAGTCATAGAAAAAGATATGGGCCTCTTTGATCTTTACACTGCGGATGAGGTCTTCGTCACCGGCACGGCGGCAGAGGTTGCCCCGGTCACGACCGTGGACGGGAGAAAGGTTGGCAGCGGCAAGCCTGGACCGATCACCAAAGAACTCATCGCAGCCTTCAAGAAATTGACTCTATCCACAGGCACGCCCATTTATTGAAGCATTGAAACGAATTTATTGGCGATAACGACGGGCAAAAAGAGCACTCGAGGGTCGAAGAAAAGTCTTCTTGTCTTTTCTTCACCTTATTCATGCAAGAAATGCCTACAATACACTTAGAACTACAAGGCACCCTAATTATTGTTCTGTCTTGCGCTTTTCTATTTGCGCTTTTCTATTTTTATCTATCGGGAATTGCTTTGCATTGAACGGTGCGCCTCCTTGGGCCATCCAGCTCGAAGAAGAGAATCCTCTGCCAGGTTCCTAAAAGCATCTTGCCATTTTCGAAAGGAATAACGACGCTGTTGCCGAGCAGCGTTGCCCGCAGGTGCGCATGGGCATTGCCGTCCGATCGATCATGCCTGTAGCCTGCGCCAGCGGGAGCAAGCTTCTCCAATAGACCCAGAATATCCTGTATCAATGCACTGTCTGCCTCGTTCACCGTCAATCCCGTAGTAGTATGAACGGTATAAACCAGGCATATTCCGCTCTCGCGTCCGCTTTCTTTCAGTTGCTGCTGCACAAGAGTAGTAATGTCTATGACATCTACCGATTTTCGGGTTTCGATCTCAATTGCTGCCATCACAATTCCCTTCCGTTTCCATATTGTCTCATTTCGTCTCTATTCCGTCCCCATTCAGTCCCCATTCAGTTCTCATCCAATCCTCATCCCGGCTCCATTATGTCTCATCACTTTTATATCTCAAGATGGAATTATGGATTTGCCAATTGAATTTAAACAAAATGGTTTGCAGAGACCATGATTGAGTAGTCTAATAAAATTTCGAGGGGAGGATCCGGGTCTATTCCTCTTGAGGGGATGGATGACTTTGAAAAAGTCGTTTAAATAATCCCGGATCCAATCTAATCTCATCCTCGATCATATATAAATTTTGCTGTATATGTCTTCGATAATTTCCTACTGAAGTCCATTAGTCTCAATTTTCTAAACTAATTGGCAAAACATTTAAATAAAATAAATCATTTGTATATAAATAGCAATCGTCTCAGAAACCCTGGAATAATGATCGATTGCTGCTATTCTCAATATTCAACATAAATTGCCCGTGCGGACTCAAATGAGATCTCCCCAAGCATGAACTTAAAATTAAATATATATTTTGATGCATAACTACTCTCAACCGATTACAGGTCGCTATTCGTCCTCAGGCAATGGAAATTTCACATTCGATATTTTCATTTGTGCCCAATATTTGGAAAACTATGGATTGATTCAAGGAGCGCATCATCATAGATTGTCGAATGTACTGTGTTGCACTGTGTTATAAAACAAAAACTTTAGTGATATTTTATTGCAGTTCATACGAATAGCTTTTTGAAATTGGATTTGCAATGCCTCAATTGCAGTATGTAGAAGTTCCAAGGCATAGAACATCTATTTTCATGCCAGGGATGATGATCTCATTTTGGGCGGCGAACGGAGATGCATGTGGGAGCATATCACATCCCCTGTTTCTGGAAATATATGCGGAACTTGGCTTTTGCCAGAAGGAATAAAATCTCTGCAGCCGATTTTACGAGGAAGCAAAATGCCCTGTTTCCTGATCGCGTGAAGAGCGCACTAGCTGATGCATTCGATATGTGGTGCCTATGGGATTTCTTTTTTAGAATATGGATATTGTCGATTTGGCCGATTGCGGCCTCAGTGATCCTGAATTATGCAGATATCGTGGCAGCAGCGGCATTGCGTGCCGTAATCATTTTTTTTCGAATAATTTTCTGGATATCTATCTAACAAAGAGGCGTCTATATTTTGAAGGAATGGCATGCCAAATAGATTAGGACTTATACAGTCGGACCTTCCACCTTTCCCGCTTTTATTATTTCACATCTCATTGAGAATTTGGCGAATTGGGAACCAGTCAATCAAATCTGATTTCTGCAACAACCGAGACTTGCTTTGCCTTAAAATAAGCCCTCGCAGCATCCAGGTAGTAAAAGAATCCTCATATCATACTAATATTATTGATTTATAAAAATTTCCGTATTGGATTTAGGTTAGGTTTATAGGAATCCTCATTTTATCAGTATATGGTAATATGAAATATGCTGAGAGAAAATCTACACAGAAAAATCTGAGGGTAAGAGTACATGGTCAGAAAAAAG
>RPOO01000284.1 GCA_003857025.1 Methanothrix sp. | reverse complement strand
TGATAGCATCATTAGACTTTTTTACCTTTATCGAAGCCGCCAGGTGTCTGCCTGTGGGAGAAGTAATCAGTTACATGATGCAATTGCCCGTATTCTACAAAGACAGCCACCGATACTGATGCGCTATAGGATGAGGTAACGGATATAGCTCGGCCACAAGATGGTTTTGGCAATCGACTATGCGACGTTGGACAAACCATAATAGTCAGGCACAAAAGGAATGAAAACTACAACCGTTGTGATAAGCCACATTGATCCGTTCAACTCCTCGGCTCGTGACTATGCTTTAAAATTAGCACGCGACTATTTGCGATCTTCACCCGCATATAAATCATCTTCACTTTCATCCTCTAATATATCGTTTCCATGTTCATCCTTTAACAGATTTTCCCCGAGGGAAGCATAAATCGCATCGATTTCTTCTCGATCCATTATCTCAAAATCGGCATGAATGCTGGCAGGATAAGAGCTTTCTGGCCCGTCAGAAACATTTTTGATTTTGACATTAAGCTGTTCTGTCACAAGCTCCAATTCCTCTAACGCCCAACTGGACAATGGATTTGGACGATCAGTAATTTTTGCTACATTTTCCATAATTTCGGCCAGGATTTTTCTTTGCGCAAAAAATTCTTTATCAGATAGATCAAATTGATCATATTCATCAGATAAGTGAGTAAGCAAATTAGCCAAATAGGCTAAACGGGTGGTTTTTTTGAACCAAGGGATTAAATCTTCTTTCCATGGTTGGATAGAAGAGTTAAGCGAGTCCTCAATATCCATCGGTATAACTGTATTAAAATCACAGATTGCAGTATTAAAGATTTCGAGTATCTGCTTCAGCTGAGCAATAAAAATCCGCCCTTCCGGACTCACATCTTGGGTTTTGCGTTGCACAAGAGAACCATTTCCGAAAGAAATCGGCATGTGGTCATGATTGTTGCCCGTTTGTGTTTCCGTTGGTGAGTACGAGCCAAATTCTTTAGAGCATTCCGAACATGGCTGCCGTAACGCGGATTCCGGCAACTTTGAGGCGGATCTGCAAAAAGATTGATTGCCGAATTGGCTCTGCAGTTCGTTTGCTGCAGACTGCCTCTGGACTTGAGGCAAGCAGGCCAATTTATTGGGTACCCTCCATCTGCTGTCCGCAAGATGCAGGATCAAATCTCGCGACATATTCTGAGCTTTTATCGCAAATTTTGAGCTGGTAGGTCTAGAGGCAGACACACGGCTTAAGCTTGGATTATTCTTTTGTATTTTCTGATACATAGTTTACACCACATTTTATTGATTTATGCTTGAATGCGATCGGCATATATGATCCCGGAAATATTTCAAGCCGGATCTTATCTTAGGAAAATACATGCTAACCGGCTTGCAAGCCATGCATTTTGTTTCCAGGAAGGTGAATATCTTCATGGGGCCATTTCCACCGTCCCTCGAAAGACGCTGGCGAATTTTTCTTTTTGCGAATCGGGCATCCTGGCCGTCCCATCGCCATCTGTTCCCGTGATGATCTTCCGCTCATCTAGGATAATCAGCCGGCGGGACTAAGGACCCCGGACTATGCGTATTATGGGCACAAGCCCAAGAATCCTATGAATTTCCTGGCATATGGTTCGCCAGGGCAACAAAAAGGCTGATTACGATTATCATTGGTAAGACCAACCATCCGTCTTGTTTTGGATTTAAGGGATTTTTAGGCGATATTTTTCTTTTTGTAATTCAGAATAAAATTCAATTCTGCTTTTTTCTGAGCCAGAAAATTTGAGATTCTCAGAGCTAAATACACTGAGAACTTGAGAAAATGCCTGCTGTTCAGAAGGTAAATCAAGATTTAGTTCTTGATATTGTCTAATCATATCTTGGACTTCGATACTCTGACTCATTAGCCAATTTTTAGCTTCATCTCCAAGGAATAAACGATACTGTCTGGCTGGGACCTCCAAACGGTGAGGCGATTTATGCACATTCATTTCGGCACGAGGATCAATGAGCAAACGATGCGGCGAAGTCTGCTCCGGGCTCATTCCTGAAGGATTGGACATTTCATCCTCGTGAATCCGGTCATTGGACTTGGGAAAAATCATTGCGTTCGAGCGCTTCAGCATGGCCCCTTCATTTTGCCCCATACCTTTGGATTCTTCAAGCTTTTCTTCTTCCTGCTCACATTCTAAAGGTCCATGAAAAGAAGGAAGTCCCGCCATAATCTCAGCTCTATTTTTAGGTGATTTTATCAGATTTGCTCTATGCCTCAACTCAACAAGAAGAAGAGCTCGGTCATAACGATTTGAAGAAGCGCCAGCAGGTTTTAAATAAGCATCTCTGAGTTTTAAAAGCTCATTAGAAATTTGACATTTGTGATAAGATGGAATACAACGATGGTCTACCAATACAGTTGCAGGTTTTTCTCCGGCATATCTCTCGTCCATATTATATTTAAGCTCACTTGCTATATACGATATTTCTTTTTGCAGAGATTCACCGAATATTTCTAAATTAGCGGTGATTCTAATTTTCGGAAGCAGTTCAAGATATTCAAAATTGATTATTTGCAGATAATTCATTCTAACTTCTAAGTCGATATCACTTAGCGTTTCATATCCTTTAACATAATTAAAAATTGAAAGATAATTTTGCTTTGAATACGCATCTAATTCGCCTTTTATAGATATAAGATTTTTCAGGGCAGCATCATTTAAGTATCCTCCTTTTCGTGCAGATGCTACACATTTCTGGGATGTTTTAAGCTGGTCCCATACGTGATCTATTTCATCATTAAGCATTTTTTCAAATTCCACTTGCATCGGTGTTTTCTTGGATTCCTCATAAACGCTTAGATTTGATGAAGGAATAATTTTATGGTAACTCTCCCTAATGATATTCAATTGCATTAGCTGATCAGAATAATTATCGTTATCCAAACCGATCAAAATATAATCAGCCACCAATTTCGGGAGTTCCGGACCTAACATTCCTAGCCAATTCATGGCATTTTCAGATAGGCGATCAAAAAATGGCCCCTTTCGTTGCACTCGAAGATTTATTTCCTGGATCTCTAGCTGTTGGCTCGAACCGAAATAATACGCCGCAGAGCTCTTTCGCGCCCCGGTAAATGGAGCCGCCAATCCATGCGCTATTGGATACGCCGGATCATACCTTCGATCCCCGGATGCTGAGCGATATCGGGTTTGCTCGCTAATGTTTTTTGATGTGCTGTGGCTCTTGGTGCCTGAATTCTTATTTGCGAATACTTTATCCATATTAAATGCCCCATTGTTATTAAGTGAACAGCGGCGGCGCACCCGCGCAGCAAGCTACAGGACTTCCAAAACGCCGCCGCAAAAAATGGAATCAGGCTGAGCGGATTCATCCCTAAGTTGAATGCGCATGCACGCTATACCATCCGCAGCTAACTGTTCAGTATTACGTTTAAATAATAAATCATAGGTCTTCTCGGAGCCGTTTATTTTTCAATCGCCGTGTCGATGCTTGCCAGCGCCTATTTCCTGCACCTCACCAGATAGTGGCAGACGGCCTTGCAGTAATGAGCGGCAGGATTCTCACCGAAGAAGCATGAGCTGCGAGACTCTGGCCGAAAAGCATTTGGATTGCGCTGGGTCCACAGATCCGGCTTCGGGATCGATCCGCGGCTTCATGCGGGACCGGCGGGACGCGCGCTCGTAGATGCTGGCGCAGCGGACTGCTTCGAAATAGTCCCTGTTCCGTTGATCGATCGAGATGGTGGATGGGAACT
>RPOO01000283.1 GCA_003857025.1 Methanothrix sp. | reverse complement strand
TCGAGGTGGCGGCTGGAGCCTCCATTGCGGGGGCAAGATCAATCGTAACCATGAAGCACGTGGGGTTAAACGTGGCTGCCGATCCGCTCATGACCCTGAGCTACCTTGGCGTGGAGGGCGGATTTGTAGCCTGCGTGGCCGACGATCCCGGCATGCACTCCTCGCAAAACGAGCAGGATACCCGCAACTATGCCCGTTTTGCCAAGATTCCCATCTTCGAGCCGTCCGACAGCCAGGAAGCAAAGGACTTCATAAAGCTGGCCTTGCAGATATCCGAGGATTTCAACACCCCGGCAATCTTGCGCTCCACAACCCGCGTCAGCCATTCCCGCAGCCTGGTGGAGCTTCAGGAGCGAGCGGTTTCGCCAAAAAAGGTCGGGCTTGTCAAGAATCCACCCCGCTTTGTGCCTATTCCCGTTTGGGGAAGACCCATGCGCTACCGGGTCGAGGATCGGCTGATGAAGCTGCAAAAGCTCTCCGAGGCCATACCCATAAACCGTATCGAATGGCGTGAAAAGAAGCTAGGCATCATTACGTCCTCCATCTCCTACCAGTATTCCCGTGAGATCTGGCCGGAAGCCTCTGTTCTGAAGCTAGGATTCTCCTATCCGTTCCCGGATGCGCTTATCCGGGAGTTTGCCGCCGGAGTGGACGAAATCCTGGTGGTAGAAGAACTGGACGACTTCATCGAGCAGCATGTTCTATCTCTGGGAATCAAATGCCGTGGCCGCGAGTTTGTTCCCGGAATCATGGAGCTGGATCCCGATCGGCTTAGGGCCGCCAGAGCGAAGATGGAAGGTCGGATAGCTGCAGAGGCAAAGAGCGTCGCTTTCGCCGATCAGCTGCCGCCCCGCCCGCCGGTGCTCTGTCCCGGCTGTCCTCACCGCGGCGTCTTTTACGCTCTGACCAAACACGATGTGGTAGTCACGGGCGACATCGGATGCTACAGCCTGGGAGCCTTCAAGCCGCTGGACAGGATGGACACCATCCTTTGCATGGGCGCAGGAATCTCAATGGCTCATGGCCTGGAAAAGGCAGGCGAACCGAAGAAAGTCGTGGGCGTCCTGGGAGACTCAACGTTCTTTCATTCCGGCATAACCGGGCTCATCGACATCGCCTACAACAAGGGAAGCTCGACCATAATCGTGCTGGACAACCGCACCACGGCCATGACGGGCCACCAGGATCATCCCGGCACGGGCAGAACGCTGATGGGCGAGGCCACTCGAACCATATCTATTGAGGACGTGGGCCGGGCTTGCGGAATTGGCCGCGTGTCAGTGATCGATCCCTACAACCTGGAAAATACAAGGCAGGTCATATCCGAAGAGATGGCGGCGAAAGAGCCGTCGCTGATCGTCTCACGCGCGCCCTGCCCCCTGCGGGAGAGAAGAAGGGTCGGGCCGGTGCGGACGATTCTTACCGAGGAGTGCAAGGGCTGCGAACTATGCCTCGGACTCGGATGTCCGGCCATCGAGGGCGGAAGCGGAAAGCCGAAGATTAATGAATTGCTCTGCGGCGGCTGCGGCCTGTGCGAGCAGGTCTGTCCTGCCGGAGCCGTGAGAAATCCTGCGGGGGTGAAGGAAGCATGATGAAGAATGAGACGCAAAGCGTTGTCCTGGTCGGAGTGGGCGGTCAGGGCATCCTGCTCGCCAGCGAGATCATGGCCCAGGCAGCCATGCAGGCCGGGTTCGAGGTCAAGACCAATGAGGTGCACGGCATGGCGCAGCGGGGCGGCTCGGTGATGGCCCAGATCCGCTACGGTAAAGAGGTGCACAGCCCCTTGGTGGCCAAAGGGTCAGCTCAGATCCTGGGAGCACTCGAACATGTGGAAGCCTTACGCTACGCGGACTATCTCGCGCCGCAAGGGCTTGCCGCCGTCAGTGCCGAGAGCATAACCCCGGTGACCGTCTCCTCCGGAGCGGCCAGCTATCCCGCCAACGTAGAAGAAATGCTGAAGAAAGTATTTCCCCGGCTGGTTTACATCGATGCTGCCAAAAAGGCCACTGAGCTTGGAGACGTTCGGGCTGCGAACATAATTTTGCTTGGCGTCATCTCCCGCGGCCTGGATCTGCCCCTCGATGCCTGGCATAAAGCCATCAAGCAATGTGTGCGAGAAAGATTCCTGGATTTAAATATGAAAGCTTTTGAACTCGGAAGGAACTATGCATGAGCAAGAACGGCAATTTTCATAATGAATATGCGGAGACAGCTTCGCAAGAGGACATTCGAGCCCTTCAGTCAAAGAGGCTGAGGGCTACTGTCAAGCATGTTTACGATTCGAATGCAATTTACAGAAAACTCTTCGATGACCAGGGCGTCAAGCCGGATGATATCAAGACCGTCGATGATGTGGTCAAGCTGCCCATGACCAACAAGGACATCTTGCGAGAGAGCTATCCGATGAAGCTCTCCTGCGTTCCCCGCGACCGGATCGTGGAGATGCACATGTCCAGTGGCTCTACCGGCACGCCGGTGGTCATGCCCTACACTCAGCATGATCTCGAACAGTGGGCAGAGTGCATGGCCCGCTGCTACCGCATGTCTGGTGCGAAACCCGGCGACGCCGCCCAGATCACGCCCCTCTTCGGCCTCTTCAACGGAGGCTTCGGCATGTATCACGGCGCGAGAGCTGCCGGGCTCTTCGTTATTCCCACCGGGCCCGGAAACACGGCCCGACAGATTCGCCTGGCCAAGGACCTCAAGACCCGTGTCTTCACCGGCGTCGTGAGCTACGGAGTGCGCATCATGGAGGTCTTGCAGGAGCAGAAAGAGACCCTTCCCGACCTTGAGATCGGCATCTTCGGAGCGGAGGCTTTCTCGGAGTCCATGAAAAAGAAGATCTCCTGCGGCCTGAATATCGATGTCTACGACATTTACGGCATGACCGAATCGGGCGGCGTGGGGACACTCGGCATGGACTGCTCTGCCCACGACGGAATCCACGTCTGGGAAGACCAGTATATCCTGGAGATCATCGATCCCGATACTGGCGAGCCGGTGGACGACGGGGAGCAGGGCGAGCTTGTTTTCACGGCCTTAAATCGCGAGGCACTGCCCATGATCCGCTTCCGCACCGCCGACCTGACAAAGATCATCAGCCGGGAAGAATGCGAATGCGGCAGAACGCACCTCAAGATCGCGCCCATAACCGGCCGCCGGGACGACATGCTCATCGTAAAAGGCGTGAATTTCTTCCCCAAGCAAATCGAGCAAACGCTTCTCGGTATTCCCGGCATCGGTAGCAACTACCAAATCATCGTGGAGGAGATCGATGGCGTCAACAATGTGCGGGTCAACGTGGAAGCAGAGCCGGGAGTAACGGGCTTCATGGTAGAGAAAGCACTTAAAGAGGCGCTGGGATTCAGCCCCAAGGGAGACGTCTTCCCCATCGGCCACCTGCCCCGCAGTGAGGGCAAGGCGCAGAGGGTGTTCTACAAGAAGATAAAGTAAAATATACCCGGATTTAGATTTTTTTTGATCTCGAAGGAATGAGAGGGATTGCCAGGGAGTCATGTTGAGAAATGCATTTTTTTACTATTCGTCCAAATGTCCCCTACATTAAAGTATCTTCGGATGCAAATTCAAGCATTGGTGGGACAGATGGTACAAGTAGATGAGACGGATCTGGTTTACAAAGGCCCTTGGGTGAGAAGTGCTCAGCAAAGGTTATTCCAAACACTTGAAGCCGACTACAGCTTCCCTAAGGCTACCTGCCGCTCCCTGGTGAATCTGATGTGGGATTTTCTCAACGAAACCTT
>RPOO01000282.1 GCA_003857025.1 Methanothrix sp. | reverse complement strand
GCACGAAACCCTCTCCGGATACCTGTACCACTGAGCTTCTCATGATGAAGTAGTTATAGGTCGCTCCAAATAGCGTCAGCACCGAAACTGGCAGAGCCATATGCCAGAGGACATCTCGCAGCTTCTGCACGCCCTCCAGGCCGCCTGCAGTAATGCCGCTTAATGGAAAAAGCCCCAGGTAGAAGGCGAAGATGAGCACAAAGAGCATGGCCAGCCAATAGTGGGGCATGGAGTAGATGAAGAGGAATAAAGATGTGATCCAAGCGTCCATCCCTGAGCCGCGCTGCCAGCCTGCCAGAGATCCCATCACGATGCCAAGGATTGCGCCCAGGATCACAGATGGAATCAGCAGCACAATAGTCCACTTCATCTTGTAGGAGATCACATCCCAGACCGGCTGAGAGTAGTGGAAGGAGTAGCCAAGGTTGCCCTGCATCAGATTATGCAGGTATGAGAGGTACTGCTCACTAAGAGGTTGGTCCAGGCCGTATTGGGTTTTGAGCTGCTCCACCAGATCCGGCGAGCGATAGTAGACCTCCTCACCAAGCAAGCTGATGAAGGGATCTCCGGGCATCATCCTGGGAATGAGGAAGATCAGAGTTACGATGATGAATAGAGATATGGCATATCGAAGAGCCTGGCGTGCCAGGTAGCCTGTGCGTTCGGTCATCTTTTGGTTCCGTCCTTCTCTTGCAGGCATGGTGCTTATGATGTTATTACTAATTCAAAAGATTTTCTCACAAAGTAGCGATTTAAAAAAAATAGAGATTAAAATTGCTTCAGTTCTATTTCGGCTTCAGGCTGAACCAGGACCAGTAGTTTACCGGCCCGTAGCCGTACATTGGAGTCCAGCCAACCCACCTGTCCGTTCGCACGGGATAGATGGCATCTCCCCAGATTAGAGCTATGATTGGCTGTTCTTCCGCTGCGTACTCCTGGATCGCCCGGCGGCTCTTGCTTAATGCGTCGATATCTTTGGATCGGATTGCTTCATTTACGATCCCGGTTATCTTTGCATCTTTGCAGGTGCCGAACATTCCAGGCAGGTCCACATAATACTCAGCAGCCGTGTCCCCGGCTAAGTTGGCATATGGCGTGGAGTATCTGACTGCCATGTAGTAGTCTCTGTCCGTCCAGAGCTTCTTCTTCAATGCATCGCTGCTCAGAGACTCGACATAAACATCCAAGCCGATCTTCCGGAGATTCTGGGATATTACCTCCGCCGCCCTCACGTACTGGGGCTTGGTATCCGGTGTGATGGGTATCCTCAGCTTGCTTCCGTCTGGAGACTCGCGCAGGCCGTCGCCGTCTTTATCTATGAAACCCGAGCTGTTCAAGAGATCTTTGGCTTTTGTAGTGTTGTATTCCAGTTTGGGGAGATCGGTATCAAACCCGGGCAATGCCGGTGAATTGTATCCTTTTCCCGGAATTTCGCCATAACCTGCGGCTATCATCTCCAACAGAGCTTGATAGTCGATGGCATAGGATACCGCTTGCCGGAAGCTGGTCGTATTCGTCGGGTATTGCTTGAATCCAAAGACAAGATGAAGGGGAACGCCGATATCGGGTACAATGATGAGATCAACATTATCCGCTTTGACCAGATCGGCGGCATAGATCCCCGATACCGGCTGATAGTAGTCCGCTTTGGCGTCGATCTCACCTTTCTCCAGTGCCAGGAGAAGAGTATCCAATGATCTGTAATAATGCCATTCGATTGCATCCACGGCAGGCTTGCCTGCGAAGTAATTGGGATTAGCTTTGAGGTAGGCGATCTGAGCATCATTGTCGAATTTTTCAAAGATGAATGGACCGCACCCAATCAATGCATCGGCCCCATTGTACTCCTTGGGCTTTTCCACGCCCTTCCAAACATGCTGGGGAATCACGTAGGTAATGGGAATCTGAGATGCCAGGGTCACAGCGGCCACAGATTCATTGAAAACCAGCTCCACGGAGTTGTTATCGATCACTTTGGCGTGGTCAAGGTAGCTGCCGTACCAATTTCCCCTGGCATCCGATTTATCGATCTTCTTCCAGTACTCAAATGAGAATGCAACATCTTCTGCGGTCACAGGTTTTCCATCATGCCAGGTCGCGTTTTTAACCAAATGGAAGGTAATAGATTTTCCGTCCGAAGAAACCTCCCATTTTTCCGCCAAACAAGGAGCTGTGTCCAAATCCGGCTTAAACGTGGCAAGAGGAATATGGGTCATTCCGAATACAGCGCCGTTTCCCCAGGGTAGAACGAAGGCATTCATCTGTGTGAACTTGTCGCTCTGCAATCCCAGCCGCAAGACATTTCCATTCTCTGTAGCGCTCGCAGCCATTGTGCCTATTAAAAAGAGCAAGAGCACCAAGCCGCAAGCGAGCAGGGTTTCCCTCCTAAATCGATTCAAATTCAAGATCCTCCTAATTCCTGATCGCAAGGTTATACCTATTTCGATCATAATTAGAGTTCTTGGTAATAATCGTTTTTACTATTGTAACAATAAATATTATTCAATATCATTGTGGTAAAATGAATGAGGAGGCAAGATCGGTCTTAGTGGATCTTGCCATGTTTTCGTTCTCTAAGTTTCTTTTCGGTCGAGGATCGTATCTGTTAGAGGAATTGCCGGATTGTCAGAAACTAGATTTGGTCAAATTTCGTGTTGCATCATTTCCCGATTCTCTCCGGCCTCCAAGAGATCTTCGCGTAGATTGTTTTATCATCCATGAATAGGCTGCCGTCATTTCTTCGCCAGCGATCTTCGATGTATTTGCGCAGCAGTTCATCCTGATCTTCATCGGATACGTTGAGAGTGCTCTTGAGATAGAATAAGGCCTTACCATAATCCAAGTACTCTTTAGGAAAAGAGGTTTCTTGGAGTACTTCAATATCGGGATAAAGCCCCAGATCATACAGGAGGTTGTAGAGAACATTGCACTTGGGAATGTTCTTCAACTCATAACCGTGGATTTGGGGAAACAGATCCATGCGGATATGCTCCCAGTTGGTGGTTCCGGCAAACCAGTAAAGGATGACCCTTTTCTTTGCCAGATGATTCATCTTGAGCAAAGCCTCCCGGATGTCTTCGAAGTTCAATGAATAGGAAGCAATAACCAGATCATGCGCCTCCAAGTCCCCAGCCGATACATCCTCCCAACGGGAGTTAATAATTCTCACATTGGAGAGCTTCTCTTCCGCCAGGTGCTTCTTCAGGCAGCGTGTCATAGGCAGTGACGGCTCAATGGCCGTAACCCTTCTCACTCGATGGGCCAATGGAACAGCCAAAATTCCCGGACCCGATCCGATATCCAGCACCGACCAGGAAGGGTCCGCATTCAAAGATGCAGCTCTCTTTTTTCCATCAGCCCAGATGCTCTCGGATGCGTCATAGCTCCTGGCTCGTTCTTCATGATCGTAGTAGTTGTCGTTTGTGAGGCGGGATGCCAGGAACGCATCCTTCCAGACACAATTCCAGTCAATCATTGTCATGGTCTCCTTTCTTTTTAACAAATTATGCAACGCCAAAATAATGGGGAAAAAATCAAACTGCGCGCGGCCACCCCGCCCTAAAGGACGGGGTATGCTTCGGGCCGCGCGCCCTCACGCCCGGTTTTATGGAATCCGGAAATCATCGAGCGTTCGTTGCCCAGATCCCCCTTGATCAGAATTATCGAAACTTTGCTTTCGGTTCCCAGAGAGTCCTTGTTGATCAAATCTAAGAAAATATGAAAACCGGGCGAGGGTTCACTTCATCCCCGACCTAAAGATCGGGGAATTCGTGACCCTCTGCGCTCCCAAT
>RPOO01000281.1 GCA_003857025.1 Methanothrix sp. | reverse complement strand
GCAATTTGCGAACGGAGAAAAGAATTATATTTCATTCCGGGAAGACTGCTTGCCAGGAATGTCTCCGGGAATTCGGCTTCTGTTAATAATGTGCTTGCTGTCGGCTTTAGTTGGCATGGGTGCGTGCGATGAGGAACTCACGGCACCTTCCTTGGCCACCAGGGATGTCTTCGCCTCTCATATCCTCTCTCAGCTGGCAGAGGGTAAGCCAGTGAATTACGATGGCTGCAACATTGTGGGCGATTTGAATTTGAGCGCCCTTCCGGGGGCAAGGGTGAACAGCACTCTCACGCTCGTCAACTGCACAGTGGCCCGCGCCGGTTTTTCCGGTGTCACTGTGGAAAAGGACATCAACCTCGGCGGGACGGCCTTCGGCAACGTTAGCTTCGATCAGGCCGTCTTTCTGGAGCGTGCCTATCTCGGCGCGGCGTCTTTTCATAATGCAAGCTTCACGGGCGCACACTTTCGCCAGCCGGTCATCTTTGATTGGTCCATGTTTCGCGGGCCGGTGAGCTTCGTGGATGCGAGGTTCGAGAAGGATGCCAGCTTCAACGGCGTTGATTTTCAAGGGGCGGATTTCAACTATTCAGCGTTCGAAAGTTACTCGTTCTTCTCTCAAAGTCGTTTCTTTGCAGATGCCGGATTTTCCGATGTGACCTTTGCGGGATCATCCGACTTCAGCTCCTCAGTATTCCTTGCCGCAGCAAACTTCCTTCGCAGCAGATTTGATGGCGGCGTCAGCTTCACGGATGCATCTTTTGCCGGACCGTCTCAGTTCGGCCTGGTCAAGTTCCAGGGATTGTCTTCTTTTGGCAATGCCACCTTTATCGGGGATGTGAACTATGCACTGGCTCGCTTCTCCGATGCGGCCTATTTCTCGGAAGCAAGGTTCCTGGGAACCGCCCTCTTCGGCCTGACCAAGTTCGAGGACATCGCCAGCTTCCAGAAAGCCTCCTTCTCCGGTGATCTGATCTTAAAAAGCGCCCAAATCTCGACCTTCCTCATGGATGACGGCAAATATGGGCCCAATGCTCGAATCACCCTGAACGACTCCAGTTTTGACCGGCTCAAGGTGCACTGGAGCGAGATAGAAAATCACGTCGTCTGGGACCCCGGGTCTTATCTGGCGCTGGTGAACAACTACCGCAATTTGGGCTGGTCTAAAGATGAGGATGACTGCTACTACCAGTACCGGTACTTGGATCAGGTGCACAAAAGCCCCGGCTGGTCGAAATTCATCGACATCCTGGCCTGGTTCTCCTGCGGCTACGGCGTTCGCCCCAGCTATGCCGTGGCCTGGTCGCTGCTGACGATCCTGTTCTTTGCCCTGATCTACTGGGTGGGGGACGGCATTCGCAGGTCTGCCAAGCCATTGCAGGGCCCGGCAGAGCAGGACAGCGTTCCTGAGCGTGTCACCTTTAGAAATGCGCTGTTCTTCAGCACTATGATATTCCTCTCCCAGGGGCCCATCGATTTCCTTCCTCTGGGCAGAAATAGATACTATGTCATCATCGAGGGAATCTTCGGCTGGCTCTTATTGGCGCTCTTCCTGGTGACTCTCGGAAAGGTAATGATCCGATAATCCGTCGCTGAATCCGTCTATGCTCAAATCCGTCTGTTCAAGGATTCGGTGCAAAACCAAAATAATAAATCCTAACAGGTCATCCTCGCCATCAGTGACCGGAATCTTCAGATGGACTTTGATAGCTGTTACTCTCTTGCTCCTCAGTGGAGCTTTTCTTGCGCAGCCGGATAGTCGCACCTCACAAGACCAAAGCGTGCTTCATTCAGCGCTCCTGGGCAGCGAGATCGCCTCCGATATTCGCTCAGGCCGGCCTCTGGATTACGATAATGTTACCATCACCGGCCTCGTGGATCTGCGCGGCCTGGCCGATCCGGTAGCACTGCCTCTGACGATCACCAATTCTCGATTTTTAGGGCCGATTATCTTCGAGGGCGCGACCTTCAATGAGCCGGTGGATCTACGCGGCTCCGTCTTCCAGGGAAACGTCAGCTTTGCCAAGGTCAGATTCCAGGACGACGCCAAGTTTGCAGGCGCACGATTTCTCGGACAGGCAGACTACGAAAACGCAGTCTTCACGGGCCTGGCGTCATTCATGAGCACGCGCTTCTTCAACGACACCAGCTTTGGAAATGTTCAGTTCGATGGCGATGCGATCTTCATGCAGTCGGGCTTCGCCAGAGATGTGGACTACAACTTCGCTCAATTCGCCAGGCTTGCTTCCTTTGAGATGGCATATTTCAACAACGTGAGTTTCCTGGAGACGCAGTTTAGCGGCCACACATCCTTCCGGGCTGTTCGATTTGCCGGAAACGCCACCTTCGCAGCCACAAACTTCCAAAGCGACGTGGTCTTCCGGGGCGCAACATTCGACCGAGGGAGCACATTTGGCCTCTCCGGCTTCGGGGGCTTGGCAGACTTCGGCAACGTCGTCTTCCGGGAGACTGCCTACTTTGGCGGCGTGAAATTCACGGATCTGGCTTACTTCGTCAATGCCATGTTCAACAGGGGTCTGATTCTGGAGGATTCCAGGCTCTACAGTATGCAGCTTGACAATGCCACTTTTGGAAAAGATGCCCTGATCAATCTCAACGGCGCCGACTTCACCAAGTTCGTGGTGCGCTGGGATGCCATCAAGGATCGCATGGTGTACGATGGTGCAGCCTACCTGGCTCTGGTCAAGAACTACAAGAACCTGGAGTGGTTCGACGATGCCGACAACTGCTACTACCAGTACCGCAGAATCGGCCAGGATCAAGCGCCCTGGGGCTGGTCGAAGATCTCTGATATCGTATCCTGGATCTCCTGCGGCTATGGCGTTCGCGTGAGCTACACTGCCGTTTGCTGCCTCTTAACCATCCTTCTCTTCGGCGTCATCTTCTGGGCGGGAAAGGGCATGAACAAGTTTGAGATCGAGGGGATGGAGCTGCCGGGCAACCCCACCATGCGCCCCAGTCAGCGCGTCTCCCTCACCGATGCCCTCTACTTCAGCATCGCCATGTTCACCACGTCCCAGGCTCCGGTCAATACCTATCAGGTGGGCGTTTACCGCCACCTGGCCATGCTGGAAGGCATCATGGGCTGGTTTTTCCTGGGCCTCTTCGTGGTGGTCTTGAGCGCGGTGCTTATCCGCTGAGCGGCGGGGCGCGGCGAGCGCGCTTCGGGTCGCCTCGCCAATCCGGAAAGGTTGATATACGTGATAGTTATACGAGAAACGGCGAATTGGGCGCGTGGCCTAGTCAGGATAAGGCGGCAGCCTTCTAAGCTGTAGATCGGGGGTTCGAATCCCCCCGCGCCCGCTGTTTTCTTTGTTTTCAAAATTTTGGATTTTGGGTTTAAACGCCGGACCAGACTAGAACCTTAGAAAAGAATGAATTGCAGGAAAAATTGCCAGGAACGAATAATTCATGGAACAATCTTGGAGATGGCCATCTCTAAAATGTCCTCCGCTCCCGCTTTCTTCAATTGCGGGACGAGCAAATTAACCTGAGATCTGTCCACCACGGTCTCCACTGCGTAGTAGCCGGAGTTGTAGAGCTTGGAGATGGTGGGATTCTTCATGCTGGGAAGAATGCCGATCAGGTCGCTGATCTTGCCTTCTGGGACGTTCATCTTCAGCAGAATCTTGCCCTTCGCCCTCAGGACGGCAGAAAGAAGCGTCTCCACAGCCAGAATGTCTTCGCGCTTCTCCTCGTCCGCCCAGCTTTTCTTGTTGGCGATCAATTCCGATGTGGATTCCAGCATGACATCGATGATCTTCAGGCCGTTCTTTC
>RPOO01000280.1 GCA_003857025.1 Methanothrix sp. | reverse complement strand
CAAAGGAGAGATGGAAACACGGCTAATACTATTGTTTTTCCTTCGCAAAGCAAGGTGCCTATTGTCCACTAATAATCGCCATGCAGCAGCGCCATGTGCCTAAAAAATGGGGAGCTTAGGATCTAATCCAAGATCCCGCCTGCCAAGGATGTCCCGGCCCACGAGCGGCACCAATTTTAATCGCAAAGCACCTTGCATTTGAAAAACAATCCAAGCTGCTTTCATCTGAGCGATCCGCAAGAAAGCGATACGTATCCTTGTTATAGAGTGGGGCCATTTTCACTCGGGTCGTCTCTTCCAAATCGATTTTCCTTTCATCCAGTTGAGAGAGCGAACTCCAATCAGCTATCTATCATAATATCTTATCACTATTGCTGTTGAATGGTATCTAAAGAGGAAACATAAAATACAAAAGCATACATTTTCCCAATATAGGGTCCTGATAAGGGCATTAATCCATGGCAGGGTCGTTCTTTGCTCCGCGCGAACGGCAAAATGACAAGCCAGGACTTTTCCCTCGGAATAGGATCAATCAACAAAGCGAGCTCAGAAACACTGGGGTACCTAAGATGGAATCCGATATGAGGCAATCAGGGATCGATGTCGTTGGCAAAGTCCCATGGGGAACTCATTTCTGCCAATTCTATGAAACCAACCAAGACCTAATTGAAACGCTCGTACCATATTTTCGAGAAGGCCTGGCTGCCAATGAGTTTTGCATGTGGATTACTTCTGCACCCCTGCAGGTCGATCAGGCGAGAGAAGCCTTACGAGCTGCAGTTCCGGACTTGGACAAATTCATCGAAAAAGGCCAAATAGAGATTCTCGATTACAGCCAATGGTACACCCGCTCAGGAAAATTCTCGGCAGATGAAGTGCTCCAGGGTTGGGTTGACAAATTAGATGCTGCCCTTAAACGAGGATATGAGGGTCTGCGGCTGAGCGGGAATACATTCTGGCTTGAGCAGGCAGACTGGGACTGCTTCACCCGGTATGAAGAAGCAGTAAACAACGTCATTGGCCAGTATCGTATGTTTGCCATCTGTACATATTGTCTTCCAAAATGCAGTGCCCTGGAAATTTTGGATGTAGTCGCCAACCACCAGTTTGCCTTGACAAAGCGCTCAGGTCGATTGGAGATCATCGAAGGCGCTCACCACAAAAAGATGGAGCAGGCACTGAGGAAGAGCGAGGAACGCTATTGTAAGATATTCGAGACTATGACCGAGGGATTCTCGCATAACGAGATCATTTGCGACGATAAGGGCAAGCCCTGCGACCTTCGCTACCTTGATGTCAATCCTGCGTTTGAGCGCCAGACGGGATTGAAGGCCGAGGATATCCTTGGCCATACTACCCTTGAACTATTCCCGCGAGCAGAGCCAATATGGTTTGAACATTATGGAAAGGTGGCCCTTACAGGTGAGTCTGCGCATTTTGAGTCTTGGTTTGGGCCCCTGGGCCGCTGTTTTGATGTCAGTGCTTTCCAGACCGAGCCTGGCCGTTTCGGAGTCATGTTTTTCGATATTACAGAGCGTAAACGAGGTGAAGAGACTCTGGCCAGGGAAAGGGCTAATTTGCAGGCGATTTTCGACGCAATTAATGTAGGGATGCTGCTAATCGACGAAAATGGGGTTGTCAAACTAATCAATAACACCGTTTTTAAACGACTCGGCGAGAAAAAAATATTAACAAAATGCGGCGGCCAACCTGGCGATGTCTTGGGATGTATCCATGCGGTCAATGATCCCCTGGGATGCGGACATACACCTCATTGTGCATCATGCCCTGTCAGAAACGCTTTCGAAACAGCACTTCGCTGTGGACGGTCTGTCAATAATGTAGAGACAGAAATAGTTCTTTCGATAGATGGAAACGAGATCCGCCTTTGGCTCGCAGCCAGCGCCGATCCCCTGATTCTGGATGGCAAAAAGCATGCAATCTTGGCCCTAAACGACATCACAGAGCTTAAACGGATAGAAGGAGTCTTGCAGAAAAAACAGGAGGAACTTGAATCTCAGAATGATGTACTGCGTTCCAATTATGAAGAAATCGCAGCGGTCACCAGATCACTACAAGAGAGCGAACAGAAATACGCTACCACCCTGGCGAGCATCGGAGACGCGGTTATTGCCACAGATGTTGCAGGCAAGATCCTTTTCATGAATGCCGTGGCGGAAGAATTGACCGGCTGGACCCTCCAAGAGGCTTCGATGATCCACGTAAAGGAGGTGTTCAAGATCATCAACGAATACACCCGCGGAAAAGTGGATGACCCAGTTACCAAAGTGATCGAATTGGGGGCGATTGTCGGTCTGGCCAACCACACCGTTCTGGTTCGAAGGGATGGAGCTGAAATTGCGATTGATGATAGTGGAGCGCCGATAAGAGATCGGAATGGCAACATCACGGGTGTCGTGCTGATCTTCCGGGATATCACAGAGCGCAAACGGGCTGAGGAAGCGTTACAGGAGAGCGAGGAGAAATATAGAGAGCTAGTTGAGAATGCGAACAGCATTATCATCAAAATGGATCGCGACGGCATAATAACTTTCTTTAATGACTATGCACAGGAGTTCTTCGGGTATTTCACGGAAGAAATAATTGGAAAAGATGTGAGAATACTTCTCCCTCCAATTGAAAGTGATAGCGGGCGTAATCTAGATAAGATGGTGGACGACCTCCTCAGTGATCCAGATGAATTTGCGGAAAACATAAATGAAAACGTGCTGAAGAATGGAGAACATGTCTGGATTTCCTGGAGAAATAAGGCAATCAAGGATTCTAATGGACATATCATTGGAAATCTTGCAATAGGACAGGACGTCACCGAGCGCAGGCGCGCCGAAGAAG
This sequence comes from Methanothrix sp., assembly GCA_003857025.1. GTDB lineage: Archaea > Halobacteriota > Methanosarcinia > Methanotrichales > Methanotrichaceae > Methanothrix. Next base: position 956 of record RPOO01000280.1, on the reverse strand, counting down.
CTCATAGTGAGACACGTGATTATCTCGAGAGCCTGATTGATTACGCCAATGCACCAATCATTGTATGGGACCCCTATTTCAGGATTACTAGATTCAATCATGCTTTCGAAAGATTAACAGGACTTAGAACCGCCGAAGCACTCGGGGAGCCTCTGAGCATACTCTTCCCAGAGAGCAGCCGGGACATATCTCTGGATCATATCCGCCGCGCCATGGCTGGTGAACGCTGGGAAGCAGTTGATATCCCTATTCTCAAGGCAGATGGATCGACTCGAACCGTTCTATGGAATTCAGCCAACATATACGCTAGGAATAAAAACACGATCATTGCTACCATAGCCCAGGGCCAGGATATTACAGACCGAAAGCTTGCTGAGGAGGAGCTGAGAAAAGCGCGGGACGAGCTCGAGATGAGAGTCATTGAGAGGACCGCCGAACTATCAAAGGCCAAAGAAGCAGCAGAGGCAGCGGCCCAGGCCAAATCTGATTTCATGGCCAACATGAGCCATGAAATCCGCACGCCTATGAACGCGGTCATCGGTATGACCTCTCTTCTCCTGGATGATGAAACGTTGAACTCCGAACAAAGAGATTTCATAGAAACGATCAGAATGAGCGGGGATGCGCTCATGGTCATCATCAATGACATCCTAGATTTTTCTAAGATGCAAGATAATAGGGTCATTCTGGAAGATCAGCCTTTCGACCTGGGAAGCTGTGTCGAAGAGGCCCTTGATCTCGTGGCCAGCAAGGCAAGTGAGAAGAACTTAAACCTGGCTTACACCATGGATAAGAGCGTCCCAGGAGTTATCATCAGCGATCCGAACCGGCTTAGACAGATCCTGAGTAACCTTTTAACCAATGGCATCAAATTTACAGAGCGCGGCGAGGTCAAGCTTTCCATCTCAGCCCAAAAACTCGATGCCACTCATGAGATTCATTTCGCGGTTAAAGAT
>RPOO01000279.1 GCA_003857025.1 Methanothrix sp. | reverse complement strand
TAGAAGGCGACGTTTGGGGCCACAGAAAGGACTTGGACGAGTACTACACCGTTGACGAAACCATACTAAAAGAGATCAACTCCCTGGCCGCCAGCGGTGCATCCGTTGGCGATGTGGCAGAGCAGATTCAGAAGAAAGCCAGGATCAGCTCGGAGCTGATCAAGTACATCGCCAAGAGCAAGACTACTGCTTGAGCCCAAATCAGGCTCACTCACCCCCACTTTCTATTTTATTCTGTTCGTTTCTTCCGTCCGATGGCGCTCGACCGCCAACTACAATTATCTATAACGATTATATAGATAGTTTGCCGCTTCATGCCATTATAGGGTGGCGGGCGTGCCGTGGGCTTAACGTATCCGATGATGCTCTGATGACAAGGCGATTGAGGTGTTTGCTCCTCCGTGGGGCAGCACGCGGTAGCTCCTAGGGCTGGCCGATCAAGATTCCCTTGGTACAGGAGATGCATGTCTTCGTGGCACTGCATTCGGGTTTGGAGCCTGTGAGGCTGATACTTCGGCGGGCGGAAAAAGTTGCGCGCTGTGAAAGGCGCAGTAATCTGCTGGAGATCTCGCGCTAATACACGGTCGGGGCGTGAAGCGGCAACAAGTCGAGCTGGTGCCGAGAGGCGAGCACGAGGCCCCATAAGAACGGGTTCCCGTAAAACGGACGCTGTGTTCGATTCCAGTGCTCGTGCCGCCTCCAAGCCCGGCTTAATGTCGAGCTTCGGGCAGGATCAGGCCAACATTTCGGTGTTCGGCTCCTCCTAAAAGGGCGCTGTGGATCGGCGCTGGCCTGCCTGGACTTGATATATCATTCTCGTGATGATTTCTTTTGGGTGGAGATGATCTTTTTTAACTAGGATCGAAAACTATATATCTCGGCAATTGACTATATAGTATTCGGCGAAAGTCGATGGCCATTTTTCCCTCCTACATCAGTTGACTTTTGCCTCCCTCCTAATTATTCATCTTTCATGAGGTCCTACAGCATCCGGTTTCATCCATCCTCAGCTTCCCAAAGACCTATAGCCTGACTCGTCCTTATTCCCTCCAGAACGCCAGCCATAAGGAGGAGAGGCAATTAAGTCAGAGTTATGGGGCTTGAGGACTGGCCAGGCCTGCAGCTCCCATTTATTTCATTCAGCATAATCGATTTTATTGGCTCGCTGCTCTGCTCTTCTGAAAGAAGTGCACTTACACGCACCACATTATACAATCATTCTAAAAAGCCTAAATCCTCTTCTGCCCAACAGCCTATTCCATACTTTATGAACTCACTAATCAAGTTAACTTGATTGGTCTACTCGTATCGATCAGTTCAGGCCACTGCTAGCGATCATGACGACCCCATTTTCTATAGCGCATCTTCACGTAGTTTGGGCCGGAAAGTATATTTATAATAATATTCTGCAGTTTAATGGATAGCGAAAAAGAAATGGGTGGTTTGTAGGTTGTATATACATTTTCAACTAAGTGGTCGTAACGCGATAACGTCTTTATATAAATATGTCAGCATGATTGACATATGGTTTATGCACATCGATTTCCAGAGGTCACTATACGAATGTCCACCTAGGTTATAGCGCGACAACTTCTAATCATAGGGACGCTGAGTGCATTCAATCCTCGAAAACGTTCTCTACGCCATGCTCTCTGAATATACCGCTAATACGATTGGCGAGTCTGCTAGACTCATCGGCGGAATTATTTGTTTGTTTCATCTTCTTTTGCAGTTCTTCGACTTCCTTTTCTGGCGCTTGTTGGAAGTTGGTTAATTGCCGTTTTCGTAACGTTTTCTTTCTCTTTCAGCTTGTACTTTATTTCTTTTGGAGGCTTCTTTTAGGTCTGAGCAAGAAAAATCATCGATGGATCTTCCGGATTCAAAGATCTCGATTCTTTGCATTAGACCAAAAGACTAAAGATGCCCCTTACTTGCATAGGATAATAGAGTGGAAACTACACAGACACGCAGAAGGAGAGAAATGGTGAATAGTCGATGAGCAGAAGTTTCGATTATGACGTTTTTTTGAGCTACAGCTCCAAGGATTATGAGACTGTCCATGCCCTGGCCGAGCGCCTGAAGAAGGACGGGCTGCGTGTGTGGCTGGATAATTGGGTTATCCAGCCAGGGGATTTGATTCCTCTGAAAATTCAGCATGGACTGGAGAAGTCTCGAACGCTATTAATGTGCATGTCTCCGGCTTACTTCGACTCAGTGTGGGGAACGCTGGAACACTACACATTGCTCTTCCACGACCCTACTAACATCCAGCACAGTTTTCTCCCGGTTCTCATTGAGGACTGCACTCTACCAAACGTTATCGCCCAGTTCGCCCGTATTGACTTTCGTATGCGATCTGATGAGGCCTACGATAAGATTCTGGCCACATGCCAGAGTGAGAAGCAAAACGAGAAGCAGAATAAGAGGCGGAGTGATATTGTAAAAACCACAGAATATCATGCACTAATGCCTCAGACTTTTCACGAGTTAAGGGTTCTTATAGGTCACGAATATGGAGTCAATAGTGTGGCCTTGACTCCCGATAGCAAAACGATTATCTCGGGTACGTTAGGTGATATGAAGATATGGGACTTAGCAACTTGTCAATGCCGTGCTACTATCAAAGCCAATGCGTCATTCTCCGGTTTCGAAGATGTTACCATTACACCCGACGGTAAAATGGCTATTTCAGCTTTATTCGACAATAACCTGAAGATATGGGACTTGGCAACTTGTCAATGCTTTACCACCCTCAAAGGCCATAAGTCAGCTGTCTTCTGCGTGGCTGTAACGCCTGACGGCAAAACAGCGATTTCAGGTTCCATGGACAAGACGCTGAAGGTATGGGACTTAATAACTGGTCAATGTCGAAGCACCTTCAAAGGACATTCCGAATGTTGGCCTTCTGGCTGGATCTGGGATGTGGCCATCACACCCGACGGAAAAACGGTAATATCTGCCTCCAAAGATAAGACACTAAAGGTATGGAATCTCAAAACTGGTCAATGCCAAGCTACCTTCGAAGGTCATACCGATGAAGTCAGGTGTGTGGCCATCACGCCTGACGGCAAAACGGTGATTTCAGGCTCGAAAGATAAGACACTAAAGATATGGGATCTTAAAACCGGTCAATGCCGATCTACCTTGGTTGCCCACTCCAAAGAAGTCTTAAGTGTGGTCGTTACCCCTGATGGGAAAAATGTCGTCTCATGCTCAAGCGATAAGACAATAAAAGTATGGGACCTCGAAAACAAGGAACTCCAGACTGTCTATGTAGGCCATAACGATTCGATTCGCGATATGGCCATCACACCTGATGGTAAGATATTGATCTCAGCCTCATTTGACAAGACACTGAGGTTTTGGTACTTACCATAACTCCTGGCAGGTTTTTCGAAGGATTCTGAAGCCTACATATCTCCTATTACCCCGTTAAAGCTCATATTTTGCCTCATTTTTGCTCGATTGAACTAATTTGCGTATAAAAGTTATACATACTAATTTTATACAACCATCTAGTCCGGAATCAGAGCCCTTGATATTTTTATAAATATGCTTTCGACCTCGTAAGGTCTGATGTTGCGCTCCGGATTATACAGCGTCTTTTCTGTTTAGCCGATGCTCATAATTCGATATCGCGCAATTATCGATAACTCATTCCATAGTGTCCTAGAATGAGTTGTTTGCCAGAATTCCTGACCACCCAAGCCAAAAGAGAAGATGGGCGGGGAAATTTGCAGGTTATACGCACATCTCTTCTAATCGAGACGCTTTTAGATCCTTGCACTCACAGGGGCCCAAACCCCCTCCCATCATACGCCTCCTTCACCAGCGCCGGG
>RPOO01000278.1 GCA_003857025.1 Methanothrix sp. | reverse complement strand
GAGAGGGTAAAGGCATTAGAGGATCAAATCAATAAAAACAGTCGCAATAGCAGCAAACCGCCCTCGACAGATACCTTCAAAAAAATCAAGGGCCAGCGCAAGCCGAGTGGTAAATCAGTAGGTGGACAAAAAGGCCATAAAGGACATACACTCGAAATGGTCGAGAAGCCTAATCACGTAATCGTTCATCCTGTTGCCAAATGTGAATTGTGCGGTCGATCTTTGTGCGATGCTAAGGCCTTAAAACATGAACGTCGCCAGGTATTCGATTTACCACCCATCAAAGTTGAAGTATTTGAACATCAAGCAGAGAGTAAGATTTGCCCCAATTGCGGCTGCCTCAATAAAGCTGCTTTTCCAGGAGACGTTGCATATCCCGTTCAATATGGAACTCGCTTGAAATCTGTTGCTGCTTATCTAAATCAATATCAGCTTGTTCCTTTTGACCGATTAAGTGAGACATTCGTTGACCTCTTCGGTCATCATTTGAGCCAGAGTACCTTAATCGACATAAATCAAGCCTGTTATGAAGCCTTGGAGTCGGTCGAAGAGTCTATCAAGCAACAGCTAATCGCATCACCCGTCATTTGTCTTGATGAAACAGGCATGCGTATTGAGGGAATGAGAAAATGGTGCCACGTGGTTTCAACCCCAAATTTGACCTATTATGCCGCAAATGTCCGTCGCGGATCTAAGGCCAACGAGGATATGGGAATACTGCAGGTATATAGCGGAACCGCTATGCATGATGGCTGGAGTTCCTATTTTAAATTCAACTGCAAGCATGCTCTATGCAATTCACATAATCTGAGAGATCTTACCTTTGTTCACGAAGAGGATAAACAGAATTGGGCCAAAGAGTTGATCGATCATCTGATCGACATTAAAATCGTGGTAGATTGCAGAGGGCCAATTGATTCAAAATTAGATCTCGTGGAGATTGCCGAATTTGAAAAGAGATATGATAACATAATCAAAATGGCTAAGCTCGAAAATCCTCCGCCAATTGTCTCGGATTCACAAGGCCAGATTAAAAAACGCGGAAAAAAGAAGAAAACGAAGGCGCAAAATCTGTTAGAAAGATTGCAGAAGTATCGGAGAGAAGTTCTTGCCTTCATGTATGACTTCGAGGTTCCATTTGATAATAATCTGGCTGAAAGGGACATACGAATGGTGAAAGTTCAGCAGAAGATTTCAGGTACTTTTAGAAGCTGGGAGGGCGCGAAAATATTTTGCCGCATTAGAGGATATATCTCAACGGCTAAAAAGAACTCAATATCCGTTATCGATGCAATTCAAGGAGCTTTCGAAGGAAAGCCGTTTCTTGGATTGCCGTCTGAATTTATAATGATTTAGACGGCATGGCTGAATAGTTACAATTTTCTTAATCTTACTAGCAGGACTAGCCTCTGCATACACCCCTGAGCAACAAACTGCATTAGACAATATGAACCTCGGCTTCAAGCTTGGCATTGCCTACGACAAGGCTATACAAGGGCAAGACGTTACCGAGTACAATACCCTCGTAGATGAATATAATGCATGGATTCAGCAGCATTTTGGCAAGGATGCAAGTTTGCTGCTCAAGTCAAAGATAAATCAATCGTCTAGTGTGACCACATCCTCTAATTCGGGAACCACATATTTGACACAGCCATCGAATTCGGGATACGCATATTTGACACAGTCATTCAACTCTAGCTCTGATCTCTCAAAATTCGGAAAACCACAGCAATATGTGGCGAATTACAAATCAGAACAAGGGATGGAGTATGATCTTTCCCAGCAAGCAGCGAGCAAATTTATAAACACTTGATTAATGGAACCCATATTGGCATTTGGCCGGTGCTTGGATTAGATGGAATATTTTCACCGCCAGAATTGCCACCAGCTCTTTTTTTTTGATCTCTTCCTGGCTTGGTGGTAGCTGTGGAAGTTGTACCACAAAAATATATCGGATTAATGTTGATCCTACATAGATGATAGAGCCTCATCCTTATGATGCATGATTTCTGACAAAAGGGAACTAACCCCCTCGATGTAATAGGTGGAAGCTGAGCGATACAAGAGGAGACCAAACGAGAATGAATAGGAACCTGATATCGATTGTCCTCATCTTATCTTTGATGGGGTGTGCCGTAGCATTAGATTTTGAGAATGGTGTAGAAATGCGACCAGGAGAAAAAGCAGCAGAGAAGTTATTTGAGAAAGGCATTGGTCAACCGTGGGTAGGTGGCAATCCGCCGTCTTTAAATTCATTAGGTATCACATCCTTTGATTATCCCAGCAGCGTATGGGGCTGGGGGTACGATTGGTTTTCATATTACAGCTATCAAGGGAAAACCTATAATCCATACAGCTATTCCTATCCATAACACTTACTATGGCGGTTACCGTTGGTCTTGATAACTGTCTAAGAGATGCGATCCTATGAATTCAGACCGCCTCTACTTTTTTCCAGACCAAGCTCCACGACCACGTTTCTTAAGTCATTTCCAGAATTGCCACCAGCCCTTTTTCTTGGCCTCTTCCTCGCCCGGCTTCAAGTATAGTTGACTGATGCGTTGGGTGGGCTGGGCCACATGGCCTTTCAAGAAGCTGGTCTGCTTATCTCTATTCGCTATGGTCGCACCTGCGGGATGTGGGTTACATTACACTATGGAATGGGCAGTTAGGCCAAAGCGATTTAGGACCAGTTAATTGATGGCCCCAAAAAAAGGAAGCGTCCTGCAAGTTACGCACACTGAACGGATCTGAGATCAGCCAGTATATCCCAGTTCTTTGGCCTCGGTAAAGGCCGCATTAGCTTCTGTTGTTTTGCCTAATATATTGAGAGTAGCACCTTTGTTGTACCAGGCGGCAGCATCGTTTGGATCTAGCCTGATAGCCTCATCGTAGCATTTGATGGCCTCATCGTACTTGCCCTGGCTAAAGAGAGCAACGCCTTTGTTGCACCTGGCTGCAGCATCGTTTGGATCTAGTCTGATGGCTTCGTCATAGGCTTTGATAGCTTCATCATACCTGCCCAGGTCATCGAGAGCATTGCCTTTGTTGTACCAGGCCATTGCAAGTTTGGGATCTAACCTGATGGCCTCTTCATAGACTTTGATGACCTCGTCGTACTTGCCCTGCTTACCGAGAGCACTGCCTTTGCCGATCCAGGCATCTGCATCCCCGGGATTGAGCCTGATGGCCTCTTCATAGGCTTTGACGGCTTCATCGTACTCGCCTTGAGAATACAGAGCAAGACCTTTGTTGTTCCAGGCTATGGCATTGATGGGATTGTTGGGAGATAGTCTGATGGCCTTGTCCAAAGCTTGGATGGCATCAGCATAGTTACCCTGGTCATGAAGAGCGACGCTTTTGTTGAACCAATCTTCTGCTGTCTGCTGACATTGTGCTGATGTCATCGATCTCATGAGATCGAGAAAGTCCTTTACGAAGATATGTTTGTTGGCCCCTCGTAAAAACAGAAATTTGATCGAAACCACAAATATCTTCGTCTTGTGAAGCATAATGCTAATTACCGGCGTGTTACCGACAACGAGCTGCAGCCCCATGCATCAGCTCTTGTCTCTCCCCAGCCCGAACCCATGCAGATCATACGCCTCCTTCACCAGCGCCGGGGCCACCGAAGCATAGATCTCCGTCGTGGACAGCCTCTTGTGCCCCACCTGCTTCTGAATCATTGGCACCGGCACGCCCGCCACGAGCGCATTCACCACATGGCTGTGCCTTAGGATATGGGGCGTTACCTTCCTCCGAGAGAGCTTCTGCCTGCGCGAGATCTCCTGAATCCCGGCCTCTTCCGCCAGCCGGTCTATGGTCCGAAGGAGCGTCT
>RPOO01000277.1 GCA_003857025.1 Methanothrix sp. | reverse complement strand
TGATGAATTCGATTGATGAATGATGATCTGATGTGATGATGTCGCAGTTGCAGATCAACGAGGCGCGCGAGGCTAAGCAATGACGCGAGTGGTGGCCACAGGCACCTTTGATCTTCTTCATCCGGGCCACGTTCTCTATCTGGAACGCTCCAAGGACCTGGGAGACGAGCTGGTAGTGATCGTGGCCAGGGATGTGAACGTGCGCCACAAGCCCAAGCCGATTGTGCCCGAAGACCAGAGGCTGAAGATGGTCCAGGCCCTGAAGCCGGTAGACAATGCGGTTCTGGGCGAAGAGAAGGATGTCTTTCTCACCATCGAGAAGCTTCAGCCGGATATTATCACCTTGGGCTTCGACCAGCATTTCGATCCGGCTTTTCTCGAAGCGGAGCTTTCCCGGCGCGGCTTGCACCCCAGCATTGTGCGAATCGAGGCACAAGAGTCATGCGATCTATGCAGCTCGCGGCGCATCGCCTCTAAAATCCTGGTGCGCTTCCGGGGGCGGCGCGTCTAGGCCGCCAGGTACTTATATGGCTCCCTCATTTGCGGCCAATTGTATGGCCAGAGTTGCGGTAGGAGGCACCTTCGATCCCATTCACGATGGGCATATTTGCTTGCTCAAGCGTGCCTACGAGCTGGGAAAGAACGGAGAGGTGATCATCGGCCTCACATCCAACGACATGGCCAGAGAGAGTCGGACGAGACCTGTTCGGGATTTTTTCCTCAGGGAGAAGAACTTGAGGGCCGTAATTTTGAGATGCTTCGGCATTGATGACGCCAAGATCATCAAGATTGACGACCAATGCGGCTCGTCGATCTATGAGGATTTCGATTACATCGTCGTGTCTCCCGAGACGCTGCCTATGGCGGATAGGATTAACCGGCTGAGGGATAAGAAAAACCTGAAACATCTGCAGATCTCAGTGATTGAGTATCAACTGGCGCAGGATAACGTTCGCATCAGTTCCACGAGAATCTCGCAAGGGAAGATCGATCGGCACGGGCGGCTGCTGAGCGGGCTCTAATCCTAAATCAACAATCCTGCAACAATTTCCAGTTACCAAGCGGCAATCCTGTAACTATCTTTTCATCCTCAATTACTCCATCCACCTTTCGGGAAAGTATAATATCTTTGCCCGGAATCATAGTAACGGGGATTTAAGGATGAAGTTCTTTGTAGCTCTTCTGGTGCTGCTGTTGTGCGCTCCGGCCCTTGCCGCCTCGGACGAGGCGAACGGGGTTGAGGCCACCACAGCCGTAACTTTGCCTGTGGACTCTGTAACCGTCTATCCGGACGGCCTGGTGGCGGCAAAGCGCATGGGAACCCTGGATACTACCGTCGGCGAGCATAAGTTCGTGGTCAACATTCCCGATTCAGCCGACAAGAGCACAGTTCTCTTGAGCGTGAGCAATGCCAGCGTGGAGCGGGTCGTTTACGACTCCAATCCGGTTTATTCACTTAACATATCCACATCTGGCCTGCAGAACTTTGCATTGAGCTATCTGATGCACAGCGCAGGCTCCTGGGAGCCCAGGTACGATCTGCATCTTACCAACGACTCAGTTCTTATTAATGCCAATGCCGTCGTCCGCAATCGCGGCGGAGAGGACCTGAAGAATGTGCGCCTCAAGCTGGTGGCGGGACTACCTGCGGCAGTCGAGCCGGTCTATAAGGCAGCGCAAATCCAGCAGAGATATGCAGCAGAAACTGCGAGTGCTGAGGCTTACGATATGGCTCCTGCGCCGGAAGCGTCATCTACCGGCGAGCTGGAGACGCTCTACGTCTTCGAGCTGGACGGCAGGAAGGACCTGGCCCAGGACAAAGATATCGGATTCCCGCTCTTCCAGGGGAGCGCACCTCTGGTCAGGGTCTACACCTGGGATGCCTACAACCAGGAGGAAGGGCCCAGCGTGGAAGAGATTCGGGCCAACAACACCATGAAGAATCCCTGGCCTTCCGGAACGGCGCAGCTCTACAGAAACGATGACTACGTCTCTACAATCAATATGCCCTACACCGCATCCGGGACAAATGCTACTCTTGTCATCGGTCCGTCAGCCGACCTCAAAGTTGCCAGAAAGTTGTTGGACTACAATATCACGGAGAAGATACGAGCCCTCACATCCGGCGGCCGGAACCATACCGTAAAAGAGACTACGGAAACCTGGACATATCACCTGAAAGTCGAGAGCAATCTGGACCGGACGGCGACGCTGGAAGCCACCGATACTCTGCCCCAAGAAGCGGAGATCATCGATGTTGCTCCCAAGCCCGCCGAGACTACAGCCACCAGCCTGAAGTGGCGGCTGCATCTCACGCCGCGGCAGAAGACTGCGATCGATTACAGCTATCGGGTGGTGACGACGGAGAGCTTGGACGGAGCGAATTGAGATCCCAGCTCTAATGTTTTCATTTTTATTCTTCAACGATTCATCAATGATTCTTCAACGATCGATTTCTCACCAAACCCTGAGTTATTGTTCTACGCTTCGTCGTTTTCTCCCAATGAATCGAAATAGCATGATGCTTCAAAATTAATTTTTGGGCTTGGTGAAGAGCGAATCGCAGGTTTTATCCCTCTGCACATCCTTTGCTACATATCTGATGTTTCAGATTAAGGCGGAACGGAACATGCAACTCACGGGAATAATAAAAAAACTGGAGATCAATATGCGGCTCTATGTCTTGAGATCAATGTATGCAGCCAGGGCGATAGCATAGAAGACGCGAGAAAGATGCTGCAGGAAGCCTGTGAGGAATATCTTGCCTATATGAAGGACGAGGGACTGGAGCGCGAAATAAAGACTGTTCCCATGGCTGTTCTCCGAGATTTTCTCATGGATGACGTCGAATGCGTGAGACCTTCATCTGAATGGGTCTATTCCGAGAGCATAACCTTTGAGGTTTGTGCCAGTATCTAAGAAAATCCCACCGATGTCAAGTCAGAAGTTCGTCAAGCTTCTGTGCCAAGGTGGTGCCAGATTTGTTCGGCAGAGCGGTACCAGCCATGCCATCTTTAAGCGAGAGAATGATAGGAATGTATAATATATAAAACTCATAATGCATCAACTAGGCTTTACAGATGCTGATATTGAATAAATGATGAGAGCACCACCCACGCCCTGAATGGCGGAGCTTCCCTGCGACTTCGTTATTACGTCGTCATAGCCCTCTGGCATCGGGGTCGCGTTTTGCGGAAATTTTCGGTTTACGTTTCATTGGCCCAAACTTACATCAGATTCGCGATCTCGTTAACTCAAAGCGTTAGCAGGAGGTGCGACGTTAGTCGCATGATGCAGAACATATCATGACAATGCTGACGACATGGGGGCAACAGAGACTCAATAGTCTTCGGATGCTAAGGGCGAGCCTATGCAGCTAAAAACGCAAAAAATAAATCCCAGATCCGTCCCGCACGTGATTAATCGATACGTTTGGCCTGTAAAAAATTAGATTAAATCTTACTCCATTGATCTTTTAATATATTAATTCCGAACCAAAATAATCCAATTCCGAATAATAGGCCGATAATAACCAGTACTAAGCCAAATAAACCGCTTCCTTCAATTGCACTAAAAATGCCAAAAAAAGCTGCAATGGCTATCCTAAATCCAAAAATGACCAATGCCGCACCTATAAACAAGCCCAAGATTTGTTCAAACTTAGCCATGATTTCACCCACTGTTGTATCAGCACTGGCATCTCAATATTAATAGTCGTTTAAGTAGTTCGGTAATCCCTATTGTTAAGATCTATTGGCCGATCATCACAAACTTTTTCATTAAAAACGCAAGACAAGTAAATATGGAGGAATGCTATGCGAATTCAGTCCGTGATTATTCTGGTATTTTTAGTAGTGTTGTGCACACCTTGTATT
>RPOO01000276.1 GCA_003857025.1 Methanothrix sp. | reverse complement strand
TTCGCCTCTATTTCCAAGGCTTCTCAGCCAAGAAGCGGTTAAGGAGCTGATATCCAAAGGAGTATCTTATGGGATTTTTGCCTACGTAGGCAAATCTGCAGATGGCAGATATAATCCATTCCATTCTAAGACCACGCTCTCGCCGGATAATGTAGAGATAACTGACGACATGTATATAGTAAAGGAGCCGGTCAAGCAGCCAGCACTGGATCAAGAAACCATAATAGTATCTCCCGACCAGGCGAACCTTAACTTATCCGGAGAAATTCAGTTTTCTGCCAGAGCATTAGATAAATTGGGCAACGAAATCGGCGAAGCAAAGGTCGTGTGGAGTGCTACAGGCGGCTGCATAGATGAAATTGGAAATTTCAAGGCAGGCTCAGAAGAGGGCACCTTCAAGGTAACTGCTTCTATAGGAAGAGTCCTGGGATCGGCCACAATTACTGTGATCAATGAGGTTCGCAAAGCCGTTCGCCTGGCAATATCTCCGTCAGATGCCCGCATGAATCCAGGGAAGACACAATCGTTCTCTGCAAAGGGTTTCGATCAGCATGGACAAGAAGTTCCTCTGGGGCATATAGATTGGGCGGCTATGGGTGGAGAGATAAATGATCAAGGCGTTTTTCAGGCGGGCCAAAAGGAGGGCAATTTCATAGTTACGGCCAGTGCTGGGGATATCAAAGGCACTTCAAAGGTTATTATCAAGAAGGTCAAAGCTCACTGGTCTGGAGAGATGCCACATCAAAAGTGGTCACAATTTTATACTAGAGTTCTCATGAAACATGTGGTGGGAAATAAGCTGAAGCTGACCATAGATATGGATCTCTCAGATGTGACTGACGAAGACGTTGAGCAGATGCGAATTGCTCTGAAGGAACTTGGGCTAAATGACTATATAGAAGAGATCTAATAATCCGCACTTCCATCTATTTTCTTCATTTGCCGGTGCCATGTTTCGATCCCGCCGTATATCCACTCATTTATCCAAACTACGCCTAGCCGAATCAATTTTATCACCCCAGTTTCTGATTTGTTCCCTAACCTCACTAATTTTTTCCTCTTTTTCCTCTATCCATCCCCTCACCTTGTCGGCAAAATCGTCTGTTCTTGCATTTGCTGCTTTATCCTCTAAATCACGAATCTGTTCCTCCAATCTCGATATGAAATTTTCAGAGTTTTGAATATTTATCTCCCATCTTTCGATATTGCTTTCGGTTCTCTCTTTCCATTCCAGATACTTTCTTTTCTTCTCTTCCCGGATGGCATTAATCTTTGATATAGCAACATCCCAAGCTTTGCTCAAAATGCCTTGTATTCGATCCCTGCGATTCTTGTAAAGAAAGGCTTCATGCAAATCTTTTTGAACTGCTTTGATTTCATTTAATGCCTCATGCGGATCGTCGTTATAAGCCATATCCAGACATTTATCTGCATCACTTTTTAAACTAATATATTTATACTCACTAATATTATATTGAGTGTCATCTATTCTTTTCTTTAACTCCAGCCATCGTTTCCAACATTCATCCCTATCACTCTTTATCAGTTTCTCCTTTTTCATTATTTCCAGGATTTCAGCTTGCATTGATTTTGCCTGGTCGATGCCTTCTTTATTTTCTGCGTATTTTGCCTGTTTATATGCATCACTAATTAGTCCTTCAATGAATTCACGATTTCTTCTCGATTTTTCACGTTCTCCATCTTGAAACCGCCTTACCTCATCGCAAATGAGCGTGTAGTTAGACCACAGCTTTTCTCGATCTTCCCTGATCAACTTTAGATCTTTAAACATTTGCGATATTTTCTTGGCATTGGCCCAAAATTCATGATATTTAAATCCTACAGTTATAGGAAGAATGCCCTCGACGATTCGATAATTGTATCTGAGGTTATCTATTTCCTGTCCGATTGAAGCTGCATTTTTCTTTTTTTGTTCATGCTCATTTCTCATTTCCTGCTTTACTGTTTCACATAGACTGCTATAATCTGACCATAATAATTCGCGATCTTCTTTTAAAATAGGCTTAAGGGTCTTGAACAGATCATTTATTATTTGTGTTCTTTCCCAAAACTCTTTATATTTATGCTGTAAAGACAGTTCTCGGAGATATCGCAATTCTCCCTCAATTCTCGATGCATTATTCTTCGGATCTTCAGCACTCATGATGATTGACGGGAATATCGTTAAGATTTAAGGTTATTGATACGCCCTTTGCATTGTGGAGTTTTCGAGTCCCATGCAAATTTTATGAATTTGTATATATTTCGCAACTCGCATGACCTATATACAAATTTTTTGCCTAAAAATATTCTCTTGAATGTACCGCAGTCAGAATCTAACAGCTCAACTATAGTCCTGCACTAAACTATTTATACTCATAACCAACTTATTCCTTATTATGTCTTACCCGGAACAAATCCATATTGAACATCATATTAGCATAGAGGAGCTAAACAAGCGGATAAAAACTCTTGAGGATGACACAAAAGTTCTGAGGAGACTGTATTTTATCAAGTACCGCTATGAAGGGATGGTTGTTTCTGAATCCGCCAAGCTAGTAGGAATAACAAAACGTGTAGGATATATTTGGCAAGAGAGGTGGAACGAGAAGGGGTATGAAGGCTTGATTCCTCGATACGCAGGTGGCCGACCGTCGAAGCTCACAGATACTCAAAAAGAAAGACTCATTCACCTCCTTGATCAAAACGATACTTGGACTACAGAAGAGGTTAGAGAGCTCATATTCAAAGAATTTAAAGTAGGATATACAAGCAAACAAATTAGAATAATTTTGAGGAATATGGGTATGAGATGCGCCAAACCCTTTACTCATGACTATCGAAGACCCAAGAATGCTGAAGATATTTTAAAAAAATTTGCCAAAGATTGATGAAAACGTGATCATTGGTTTTATGGATGAATCATCACCACAGACAACGGCAAATACTCAACGTCTTTGGTCTTTTGGCAAACCAATAATTCGTAAAAATACGGATAAGATGAAAGCTAATGCATTTGGCTGTTACATGCTTAATGGATTCTCAGTTATTGATTTTAAAGAACAGTCAAAAAAGGAAGATGTAAGCGAATTTTTAAAAACGATACGGCAAAAGAACCCCGGTAAGGAGATCGTTATCATTTTAGACAATTTCAAATCCCATACGGCAAATTATACAAAACAATGCGCAAGGGATTGCGGCATAAATCTGGTTTATCTTCCTAAATATTCTCCTGATTTAAATCCAATCGAATATATATGGAAGAGCATAAAGAGAGTGATCTCTCGAAGCTTTATCCGAGATATCGATCACATAAGGGCATCTATTAGGGAATCTTTTCTTGAAAACGCTTCGAAGCTAAGCTATGCAAAATATTGGATCGAGCGCTTTCTTGGAGGAGATGTTTGGTATAAAAAGTTAGGTTTTTGACTATAGTTTGCCCCAAGCATGGTCTGAAATATGTTTTGCTAGATGGTGATTCTTAAGCATACTTGAAATATTAAGGTTCTCGAATACAATTAGGTCGGCTGAATCTACGAGCATCTTGGATACTTGATGCAAGAACTCATCCCTATGATGCTGAACATCTTGACTTATCTTAGCGACCTTCGCTTTTGCTTTCCGTCTATTGGCCGAACCCTTCTTTTTTCTGGAGAGGTTCCTTTGGGCAACTACAAGCTTTTTTTCTGCCTTGACGTAGTATCGTGGATATTCAACCGTTTCACCACTGGAAAGAGCAACCAGACTCTTCAAGCCCACATCTACACCAATAGCGGTCTTTGGCTCAATCGGAGATACATCTTCAACCTCGGATACTAAGATCACATACCAGTGACCTAAATTATCCTTCTTGATGGTGCAAGTCTTGATCCGCCCTTCGACTTCTCGTTGCTTGCAGT
>RPOO01000275.1 GCA_003857025.1 Methanothrix sp. | reverse complement strand
GGATCTCGACCTTGTTGGCACTATGCAGAGCAAAAACTGTCTCTGCAATGTGATTACAAGCCTCGTTAAACCTCTTCATTGTTTCGCAGAGCACTTTGTGTTGCTCGGAGGAGGGATCGAGTTCTACTATCAAGGTTTGAAGCATTCCATTGAAGATAATCTTCAATGGATAATGGTTATCTGTATGCTGCAACAGCGGGGCACGCCCCTCCTATGATTGAAGTCAAAGATCTCCGCTACCGCTGCACCCCGAGGCTATCATGATCTTGAAAAAGTGTCCGAAACGCTGGAGCTTTTGGACTTGCAGGATCTGGCCATGAGGGATTTTTCGCAATTATCCGGGGGCCAGAAGCAGAAGGTCCTGGTCGCCCGCGCCCTGTGCCAGGAGCCGGAGGTTCTCCTGCTCGATGAGCCCACCAGCGATCTGGACATGAGGCATCAATTGGAGGTCATGGAGATGATTGCCCAACTTGTCAAGGAGAGGAAGATATCGGCGGTCATGGCCCTGCACGATCTGAATCTGGCGGCCATGTTTTTGGACAAGCTCGCCATCCTCAAAGGCGGAAAGATCTTCCGGGCCGGAAGGCCGGCGGATCTCTTGAATTCCGAGAACATCCGGGAGGTCTACGGCGTGGAGGCTGTCGTCATGAACAACATGCAGCGGCCCTACATCATCCCCATCAGATCTATGCATCAAGAGGCGGCATAAGAAGTTTTGATTTTATATTGACAAATTGAATTTAAATTAAAACGGAACGCGAGACTTTAATTTGCACAATGTGGTGAAAAAAATGCATCATTTGAAGCGCAGAACCATACCCTTCACGGCTATCGTGGGACAGGATGAGATGAAGTTCGCCCTGCTCCTCAACGCCATCAATCCCCGCATCGGCGGAGTCCTGATCAGAGGCGACAAGGGCACGGCCAAATCCACCGCCGTGAGGGCGCTGGCCGATCTCCTGGAAGAGATCCCGGTCGTGGAAGGCTGTCCCTTCAACTGCGATCCGGGAAATCCTGAGCTGATGTGCGACCTGTGCTATGAAAATTATCTGCACGGCCAAAACAAGGTCGCAGAGCGAAGGACTCCTGTAGTCGATCTGCCCCTGGGGGCGACGGAAGACCGGGTAGTGGGGTCGCTGAACGTGGAAAGAGCCATCAAGGAAGGCATCAAGGCCCTGGAGCCGGGCATTCTCGCCGCGGCCAACCGGGGCATCCTCTACATCGATGAGGTGAATTTGCTGGACGACCATGTGGCCGACGTCTTGCTGGACTCGGCGGCGATGGGCGTCAATGTCGTGGAGAGGGAGGGCGTTTCCGTGGCCCATCCATCCAAGTTTATTCTCGTCGGCACCATGAACCCTGAAGAAGGAGAGATAAGGCCCCAGCTCCTGGATCGATTCGGGCTGCAGGTGAATGTAGCGGGCATCGAGGATGTCGATAAGAGGATGGAGATTGCCAAGCGGGCCGAGCGGTTTGATTCCGATCCTGACGGTTTTGTCAGGGAATTCCAGGCGGATCAGGCTGCTCTGAGGTGCAAGATCGCCAGGGCAAAGGAGATGCAAAAAGACGTGATCATGGACAACGATCTTCTGAAGCTGATTGCTCAAACCTGCATCGATCTCCAGGTCAAAACCCACCGGGCGGAGATTGTGATCTCCAGGACGGCCAAGACAATCGCCGCCTTCGACGGCAGAACCGACGTCAATCGAGAGGACGTCAAGCTGGCCATGCAGTTTGCTCTGGCCCACCGGATGAGAAGCCGGCCCTTCGAAGCTCCGACGCTGAATCGTGAATTGCTGGAGAAATCCCTGCAGCGGCAGACTCATTCCGATTCAATCAAAAATGCTGGTGGGGTAAAATGTCGAAACTGATGATCGAGATCTCAGGGCTCTCCAAGGAATACTCCGGCAAAAAGGTTGTGGACGGCCTCAGCCTCTCCGTGGACCAGGGCGAACTCTTCGGCTTTCTGGGGCCGAACGGAGCCGGCAAGACCACAACTATTCGCATCCTGACCACCCTCACCAAGCCCACCTCCGGACGGGTTCTCATAAACGGCTTTGATGTGGTCGAAAATACCGCATCGGTCAAGGCGGAATTTGGTATTGTTCAGCAGCATCTGAGCCTCAACCGGGACCTGACCATTGCAGAAAACCTGGAGCTTCACGCCCGGCTGCATCATCTCACCCCGGATGATCGAAAGAAGAGGATTGCGGAGCTTCTCGATTATGTGGAGCTGACCGACCACGCCGACTATCTCGTCGATGATGTATCGGGGGGCATGAAGAGAAGGGCAATGATTGCCCGCGCCCTGATTCCCAGGCCCAAACTGCTCTTTCTCGATGAGCCAACGGTGGGCCTGGATGCCCAAACCCGCCGCAAGGTATGGGACCTCATCCGCAAGATGAACAACGACGGTGCCACGGTCTTTCTAACCACTCACTACATCGAGGAGGCCGAGGCATTGTGCCGGAGAGCCGGAATAATTCATCACGGCAAACTCATTGCCCTGGGTCAGCCGCTCGATTTGCGCAAAAAGATCGGCATGATCGCCGTGGAGATGCAGAGCAACGGGAACGGAACGCAGTACAGGTATTTCCCGGACCGGGCAAAGGCTTCCGAATTCATTCAAGGGCTTCCCGGAACGGAGAAGGTAATGATGCGAGAGTCAAATTTGGAAGATGTTTTCATAGAGTTGACCGGCCAAAAGGTCCTGGGGGATCAAAGATGATTGCGCTGGATTCATACAGCATTCTCTGGGCGGACCTTGTTGCACTCAAACGCCGCTGGCCGAGATACTTGATAACTACATTGATCAGCCCGGTGCTTTATCTGGTGGCCTTCGGCTGGGGCTTGGGCCGAGGCATCAATCTCAATGGAACAAGCTATCTGGAGTTCGTCGTGCCCGGCATCATCGCCCTCACTGCCATGACCACCAGCTTCAACGGAGCCGGGACAAGGCTCAACGTCGACCGCCTCTTCTACAAGAGCTTCGACGAATGCCTCATGGCCCCTATAAAATTGCATTCACTCTTGCTCGGCAAGGCGCTGATTGGTGTGGTAAGGGGCATTATAAGCTCGGTCGCCTTCCTGGTTGTGGCCATGTTGATTGCACCGACAATTCATGTCGGGCCAATGTTCCTCCTGGGGCTGTTCATCACCTGCCTGACATTCTCCTTCCTCGGAGTTCTTGCCGCCCTGCTGGCCAAGTCTCATGAGGACATGGGAACCTTTGCCAGTATCGTCCTCCTGCCCATGACATTCCTGGGAGGGACATTCTTTTCGCTCTCCCAGGTGCCGGTGGGACTAAAGTATGCGCTTTATCTTCTGCCACTAACTCATGCCAGCCTGTGGCTGAGAGCTGCCGCCTTGAATCAGTCGCTTCCCTGGGCATCGTTGCTGGTTCTCCTGGTCTTCTTCGTGGCATTCATGGGAAGCGCATTGATCGCCGTGAGAAAGATGAGCATTTAGACCGCATACTCTCTTTTTACTTCTCTTCAATTTTTGGTAGTCTACCGATAACGAGTTGTTGGGCATGAAAAACGTAGCAAAAGAACTCATCTGCCTAGGTGCGTTTATGATGGGCCAATCGAATGCAATTAACTCTTCTTTTGCCGGCAATCCAGGCTGGAATGGATCGGTCAACTCAGTGAAGGTAGACTACCAATTTTTGAGGATACCGATTCAATAAGAGCAATATCATGAGACATCTCAAGCGCAAGGAGGCACTTCTAAAGACTGCCCTGGAACAGTTCGGGGTCGAGAGGCGATATGCTTTGGCAGTGGCAAAAATTGAATGCTAGGGAGCGGTCTTCGGCTTATTAGTGTCTCGCCTCCGCCACTTTTTTCGTTTAATATCGTTGCTACTCTCATAGACTCTTGCATAACGTGATTGAAAATTGTTCTGACTCT
>RPOO01000274.1 GCA_003857025.1 Methanothrix sp. | reverse complement strand
GCCTGATTCCGGGGTTCTGTTCTCCGCCTGGAAGCTCACGGTTGCAGAGAAATCTCCCACGAGGCCGATTCCCTTCTGAACGCTTGTGGTTCCCTTGCCCGATCCGTCCAGGTGGAGGCGAACGGTGTTGCCGTCAATTTCCGCCGAGCCTGCCTGCAATATCTCATCCCATTCGGGAATGGGCAGAGTCCCGGGTTCGGCAGTCTTTAGGCGGACATCATCAAGGGTAACGATGGCGTTTTTATCTGTCAGGCCGTCATACGCAAAGCGTTTGAAGACCCATCCCACCCAGAGCGTTTGCGATGCATTGACCTCCTCGCGGCTGGAGAGAATCCACTTCTCGCCGTCCAGTGAATGATAGGTCTTCCAAACATTCCCGCGCCGGGTGAACTTGAGGAATACGGGTTGGTCCGGTGCATCGGGACTGCTCTTCAACTCCGCCGAATAGCCGGTGTATGTGACAGTGGCCGGCCTGCCGAGAATCGGCAACTTGTTGAGGCCGCCGGATCGCAGCCATCCGCCTCCGGGCAGGTTGTAGTGCTCGCCCAGAAGGTCCTGTTTCATGAGGCCGCTCTTAAGGCCGATGTAAGATCCGGGTGAGTAGTACAGGAATTCGACCGTTGCCAAATCGGTGGCCTCGGTATCAAGATACACCCGGCCCTGCAAATCAAAGTCGCCCGTGACTTTGTGCAGTAGTCGCGGAGCATCGGAGCGCTGCCCGGCAGTTACTCCCGGATAGCCCCAAAACTCGTTTCCATCCGGAACGCTGACCATCAGGCCGCCGGATGGCGCAGAGTCTAATTTTGCGTCCGATCCCGGGTCCTGCCACAGCCAGTCATCCGGAATTTTGCCGTCTGCAAAACTTGGGTCGTACTCGCCGAACGGCTCGCTCTCCCCTTCATCTAAGGGAAGGTCCCGCAGAGGCATTCCGGCCACCAGGCCGCCGTCGTCCGCGCTCAGATTGTAGTCCGTGACGGTCTCCTGGGGCAGATCCATCTGCTTTCCGGCTTCCAGCGTCTTTTCGGAAGTTTCATCGGCTATGCTTACCGATCCGTCGACCACGGACACTTTTCCGCTCGCGCCATCCCACTGGCAGACAAATTCGGTGCCTTTCGGCTGCACTGTCTTGTCCGCAATCTGCACCTCCGGCCCGCCTGCACTTGCAGAGCTGCCGGTGGCGTGCTCCGTGCGGAAGCCGCCTAAAATCAGGTTCACTTTGATCTTGCCGGACTGTGTGGATGTGAAATTAAGAATGCTACCGGACTTGACCAGGAGCTTGGACCCGTCTTTGAGGACAATGATCGTGTCGCCTGTGGTCTGGATTAGATCGCCGGGCATTATTGGATTGTAGCCGCTCGGATTTACGGGCACAAGCGGCGTTTTGTTGCTCTGCATCCCTGTGATCTTATATTCGCGGGCGCAGTCTTCATAGCACTCTCCGGAACTGGGGACGGTTGTATGGCCTTCGCCATATCCGGCGCAGAGACATTCCCCTTTTGGATTTGCATCATACACACAGGCCACACCGCTGCCGCAGGCCCAGCCAGCCTGCGAGCAGCCGCACTTGCACAGGCAGTTGGCAAATCCCAGGGGATCCGTCCCGCCCTTGATGTTTCCCCGGCTGAAGAATGCGCCTTTTGTGCCAATTATCTTGCCAATGGACCCTGCAAAAGAGCGCTCTTTTTCGGTATTGGCGCCTTTTATCAAATCGTTGGCATCCTTAACCAGCTTAAGCATGTCCGCTTGAGCAGTTTTAAATTTTTCCGGGTCTACTTTTCCCTCTGCGATTGCTTCGCCTTGCATGCTGTTGATTTTTTCTTGATACACTTTTGTGCTGATCAACAGATCTTCGATTAATTCATTTAGCCTATCTTTATCACCAGGAAGCTTTGCCCCTCTATCCAGGATTTCCAGAATCTTCTGCATATCTTCATTGATAATTCTTCGAGCCTCGCGAATTGTTGTCTCATAGGCTGGATTTTCATCAGTTGGAATTTCTTGCGGAGCATACTGACTCATGTGGACATCCTCATGCATCAGCGTCAAAGCCATGTCCCTGATAGCCTGCTGTGCCTCTTGGATTCTTATTTTCTCTTTGTCGGTGTCTCCCTTTTCATGGAATTTGACGGCAATTTTCCTGGATTGGACCCATTGATCCACAATTTCTTGATTTATATTTAGATTATTAGATGATAACGGGTCCAAATACCCTAATGTTGGACATTTGGTGCTGGCAATTGTGCCCGGGTCATCTTTGTTGACAACTGCATGTCCCTCTGCTATGTATTTGTTTAAATTTTCGGCAGTTTTTTTGCTTCCTATTTTGCAGAGATCATCCAGCGTTGCCTGCAAAAAATCCTTTTGTTCTTTTGTAAAATCTTTCGCATTTCCCGCTGTTGTGAGGATGACTTTGTCCGGAACAGTTGATTGTGACGAGGCTACACCGGACAATGCAGAAAAAATGAGAATTAAAATTAAAAATATATTCTTAATCATAACACTGCACCCCAATTAGCGATCTCGCAAGCAATCGGGCCTGGCGAATGCCCCCTGCCCGAAAAGATCAACGAGGATTCAACCATCGATCTCGATTGATACTCCATTGTCGAACCAAACCAAGCGCTCGAATCTGACATCTTGTCCCTCCCGTCATCCTTTGGGCCGGTAATAATTCCTGGTGCTCTGAGGCCCGCAAGAATCCAAAATCCAATTTCTTTGCCTTAAATTTAGGAAGGCAAATTATGAGGAAATGTCTGCTTAATTATAACTAAAAAAGGTTGCGATCTTGATGCAAATGCAAGGCAATGGCTGCAATCTCGGATGCAAGGCTCTCGCTTCTTGGATTTGGCTCACGGCTTCAAGACGCTGCAGCTCTTCTCCATCTCTTTTCCCTTGGCTTGCCCGTTGGGCTTGGTGATGAAATATGTGTACCCCTTCAGCGTCCTGTTCAGTTGCGCCTCGATCTGCTCCAGTTCCTTCTTCGAGATGCACAGGTGCTTGTCGACGCATCGGTCCATGATCTCCCAGATGTAGTCCTTGGTCTCGTAGTTGAAGAAGTCCAGCAGCTTTCGGCAGGTGTCACCCTCCACTTTTTGGCAGATGTACCAGTCGTTGCTGTCGGCCATGACGTGCACCTCATGGGCACAGCCGAGCAGGTTGTGAAAATCGCCCAGAGTGTCCTGGTATGCCCCCAAGAGAAAAATGCCCAGGTAGTAGTCCTCGTTCTCCATCAGAGTGTGCATGTCCAAGTACTCGATGCCTTCACTGTCTCCGGCATAGCGCTTGATCTCGCCGTCCGAGTCGCAGGTGATGTCCACGATCCGTCCCCGCTCGCTCGGCATCTCATTGAGCCGATGCAGAGGGATGGTAGGAAAGATCTGCTCCACGCCCCACATATCGGGCACGGACTGGAAGAGCGAGAAATTTCCAATGTACTTCTGGCTGACCAGCTTCTTCAATTCCTGGAACTCGTCCGATTCGTCCTCGGCCTGCTTGGCCAGGAACGCGGCCTTCTTGCAGACCATCCAAAAGAGCGTCTCGCCCTTGGCCCGCTCCTCCAGGCCGATGTTGCCCAGGTTGAAGGAATCGTACAGCTCGTCCCGGTACTGCAATGCGTCGTGGTAGTGCTCTTTGTAGTTGTCGATGTCGATCTCCTTGAAGGCGCTGCAAAGGTCGTCGATCTGGATGGGGTCCTCTTCCTTCGGCGTTCGCAGAAGAGAGTCCTTGGCGTTCTTCCTGCCGATGACCTTGAAGATCAACATACTATGGTAAGCGGCGATGGCTCGACCGCTCTCAGAGACTATGGTGGGGCAGGGCACGTCCTCGTCCTCGCAGATCTTTTGCACGGTGTAGACCACATCGTTGGCATACTCCTGCAGCGTGTAGTTGGCGCTGGAGGGGGTGGCAGTGTTCGAGCCGTT
>RPOO01000273.1 GCA_003857025.1 Methanothrix sp. | reverse complement strand
TTGCTCCATGTTCACACATGATTAAAAGCATATCTTCCGGTGAAAAGCTTGGCACTTTTTTGCCAAGTATGGTCATGATTCCGGCTCGATTCCAGGCCCCGGACAGATCAGGCTGTAAAGAGAATAGGCTTGAGGATATTCTCCAATGGAGCTCTAAATGTGTGCCTGTCTTGTCGTTGACAAAATGTTGATGGTACTCGGATTTCAAAAATGCCGCATTCTGTGCGGGAGTGAATTTTAAATTATTCGCATACCCGAGGGACTGTAGGAGTTCTTCAGCCCTGTTGTATTCGCGCTCAGGGATCATGAGGTCGAGATCTTTAAAGGATCTAAGGGCGAGATCGCCGTAGACCTGCTCTGCCAGAACAGGACCCTTGAAGGGCATAATCGGTATGCCGTTTGCATTGAAAATCTCAATAATAAATAGCAGCTCTCGTGTAAGCAGCAAGTTTCTGCTGGAGTTACGGAGATATTCATTTCTAAGGCGCGCCATAACGGTCGAGGGAACTTTCTCCGGCGATATCAGGATGAGGTTGCGGTAAAGAAGTGGTCGTATTCTTTCACGGTTGGCAACATCCAAAAGCAGATCCCAATCTATGTCATTATGCAGCAGGGCATTTATTTTTTCGGCTCTCTTTGTCTCGATATGGGCTATCGAGCAGCTTAAAATGATTTTAATCTCATCCGCAGTATAAATCTTTTCAAGATCTCGGTCCATAACCCTCTTGAACCCATTCACCCAATTCTTACCATCAAGAGTTCATTGCCTATAATGCTTGGCCTGAATTTCAAATAGTTGCGCATACTCTTTGCCTTGATCCATAAGCTGTAGATGAGTTCCATACTCTGTCACGCGACCTTCTTTGATGTAATATATGCGATCCGCCATTGTCACGGAGGAAAGTCTATGGCTAATTATGATCGCCATCTTGCCGACAGCTAGCTGCTTTAATCTATTGAACACTTTTTCTTCGGCCTTCGGATCTAATGAACTTGTCGGCTCATCGAGGATAATAACCTGGGATTCACGAAAGAATGCCCTAGCCAAAGCAACTTTTTGCCACTCTCCTACGCTCAGCTCAGCTCCATCCTTCTCAAACTCTCTCCCCAGAAATGTATCATAACCCTTTGCCAGGCGGCTAATAACCTCATCTATGCCAGCGCATTCAGCCGCTCGGACTATATGGCTCATATCATCAGGCGTATCCACATTTCCCAGCCAGATGCTTTCTCGGGCCTTAAGATGGTAACTGACGTAGTCCTGTAAGACCGCAGTTATCTCCCGCCTCAAATCGCATGTTCTGAAATTTCGAATGTCGATCCCGTCTATTTTGATGGTGCCTTCTCGTGGGTCGTAGAGCCTGCACAGGAGCTTTATGAGTGTTGTTTTACCTGAGCCGTTCTCGCCTACCAGAGCTACTATTTGGCCGGGAAGTATCTCAAGATTAATATCCTCCAAAACCGTTCTGCCTGTATTAGGATAGCTGAATCCTATGTGCTCAAAGCAAATTCCACTCTTTATCGGCCTTGGAACCTGTCTGGGATTTAACGGTTCCTCGACCTTCGGCTTCAGGTCAAGAAACTGATAAAGCGCAGTCAAGAAGAGATTATTTTCATATAGTCCTACCAGGCTGCTAAGGAAACCGTTTAGATAGGACTGACCCTGCCTGATCGCCCCAAAATACATCAGCATGTCGCCTATGGTAATGATGCCGCCAAAGGCCTGTTTCGCTATGAAAGCAAATGCTCCAAAAACTGCAATCAATGCAATCGCTCTGGATACGAAATCTTCCTCCGATTCTCTGAAAGCCAGCGATAAACGTTCCTTCCGAATCTGCTCTCGAAGGTCTCGATATCTGCTTATGAACAGCTGGCCTAAACCCAACAGCCTGATATCTTTGGCATAATCAGTGCCTGTAAGCAACGAATGAAAGTACCATACTCGTCTCTCTTTTGGGGTTATGCTGTTTTCTATTTGATAATTTTTTCCGGAATATCTATACTGGACAAAAACAGATGGCAAGACCGCAATCGCAAGAATTAAGGCTGCGACCCAACTAAAAGATAAGAGCAATGCGGCCATGGTTGCAAGTGTAATAAAGCTTCGGCCTAATTGGAAAAGGCCATTGACGATAGCCGTCGGTCTGGATGGTGCCTGCATCTGCGCTAAATGAAATGTTTCATAATACTCGGAGTTTTCGTAATATTCAAGGTCCAGCTCTACAGACTTAGCATGAAGGACCTCCTGAACATGATCGGAGATTATTGCGGACTGAGCCTCGCTGACGATCTTTGATACCGATTGACTGATTAACGTAAGCAAAGCTACACCCCCCGATAAGGCGACAAGTATCAGGATTCCTCCAAAATCCCCTTCGCCTGCAGATGAAATACCAGCATTCACAGAGTCCACAATTAGCTTCATCAAGTAGAGATTGACCAAAGGCAATGTGCCCGTTATCAAGATCAATAAACCGCCTGCAAGGGTCAAGCCTGGAGCGTTTTGCCATACCAGCTTCAGGACGTATTTCAATTGCAGTGCATTGTTCCGGTTCACTCTGCGTTCATCTCGGTACAAGGTAAAATGGCTTCGCCTTTTCTCGGCCAGAAGTGATCGATGAGAGGCTTGGGAAGCACAGACTCATCTATGAAGAGCCGAAATGGGGGACGGATCTGCCAGCGATTGCTCGACTGACAATAATGGCCGATAATATGGACGCCAAGCATTAGACTAATATCAATGTCGCCATTTACATTGAACTGGACTATTCTGGGCTGGCAAAACGGCTTTATTAAACGCGGCAAGCCCAACTGGCTGGTAGCCCTATATGAATAAGCCACAAATGAGCGGCATTCTCCGTATATTCTTCGTTGTGCACATAAAATGAGCCGGTAGATCCGACCAATCCGCCCACCATATATTCGCCGCCGCTGTTGCCCCCTCCAGGCCGCAACTACATTTCCAACTACATTTTCCGGAGCAACGAGTTCTGGGTCATCGTCATTATTATTATCACCCCGCGTGCTTATACCTTCAGACGCAATGCCCACTACCCGGTGAACAACAAGATTGTCCTTAGAAACAAAAAGAATTACGTCACCCACACAAATCCGGCTGGGCTGCTCGATCTCAAGGAGATCTGCCTCAAAGAGCGTCGGGTACATGCTTCTCCCAGTATAAGCGCAATAACGGATAGAGCCGGAGGATCTTTCAAATGGATTCGAGGAGGCGATAATCATGCTTTTATCTATTTTGGATTTCATATCGGAGAATTCAAGGCAAGATCCATTTCTTTCCAGAACTGTCCATCAAGGCTGACGTTTAGGATGAAGGACTTCATGCTCTTTGCCATAATGCATGCATTGTTAAATAACTGCAAGTTCATAGCCTTCAGATCTTCATTACTGCTTCTGTCATCCAATCGACCTGTGGCTTGTCGAGCAGTTTCCAATAGCATACCGGTAGCCTGTCCTGTGCCAATACGCTCGGCTCTATCCTCACGCGCCTGAGCCAAGAAGAATAAGCCTTTCAATGGCACCGCATTACTTACATCCCACTTGCGGCCGGAATTGTTGCTTTCCCAGAAGAAGCTCCAGGTAGGCCATGGATGACCCCAGTGTCTGCCTTGGTCATCACGTACTACCAGGGTCACATCGTCGGACAGCGAACGCCATGGGCTGGGTAGCCGAATGCTCGCGGTGGTCTTACCCACTCCAGAAGGCCCCGCCAAAATTACGCCGAATCCATTTCTCTCCGCCAATGCTCCATGTAAAAACAATCCACCCCGAGCCAAAACATCTCGGTGGATGATCTTCGTCATCTGAAAGAAAGTATCATATAACTGCAGATGCTCCTCGACAGAAGGTTTGCAGTTTTTGCAATTATCCTTCTTTTTAGGGGTTACTAACGATATTTAGCAGCTTA
>RPOO01000272.1 GCA_003857025.1 Methanothrix sp. | reverse complement strand
CTGGGTCAAGAACTCCTGGCCGTGGGACTGTGGGTCCACTTCGTGGAGGAAGTAGAGCGTAAGGTCTACTAAGACAGGTTCGCCGAGATGGCAGCCGGGCTGGCGCCTGGACAGGAGTTATCTGGCAGGAAAGGAGGCTACAAGGATTGGGAAGCAAGCATGGTTAAGAGAGATAGCAGCCAGGTCGATGTATCTATTGCGGTTGCAGCGGTCTCAGGAAATCCGGGAGAGCCAATTTCCCTGCGCTGGCTGGTGCGCGATATCAGCGACCGCAAAAGGGCAGAGCAGGCCGTGCGGGAGAGCGAAGAACGGCTCCGCTCAATTACGGAGAACGCTCCCGATTTCATCGCCGAGCTGGACCTGGACAGTCGCTTCCTCTATGTCAACCGCCCCTTGGAGGGGTATCTGCGCGAAGAAATGATCGGACAAAGCCTTTTTGATTTCATCCCTGAGGGATATCACGAAGAATTATGCAGTCTGCTTGAGCTCGCTGGCAGCAGCGGCCAATTACAGGCTGCCGAATTCAAACAGACACTTCCAGATGGGACGCATCGCTGGCAGTCTGCCCGGTTTGCGCCGGTGATCAGGCGAAGGAGCCTACGACAGATCGTCTTGATCAGCACCGACATCACCGAGCGCAAAAAAATGGAGCTGCTGCTGCAGGAAAACCAATCCCGGCTTCGCTTTGCGTTGGACTCCGCTCAGCTCGCCCCATTCGATTTCAACATCTTGACAGGCGAGCTGATCTGGGATGAACGAGCCAAACCCATGTGGGGCTTCCCGGCTGGCGAATCGCCGGATTACATCGCAACACTGGCGCGGATCCATCCGGACGACCGCTCTCGGGCTGAACTCGCCTTGGCGGAGACCATGGATCCCGCAGGGACAGGCGATATTAAGCAGGAGTTCCGCGTCGTCTGGCCGGATGGCTCAGTGCATTGGATTTCAGCAAAAGGAAAGGTGTCTTCTTCCGGCGAAAATAGGCAGCAAGAGTCTGCGCACCTGCTGGGCATCATGCGAGATATCACCGAGCGCAAGTCGACGGAGGAAGCCCTGCGGGCCAGCGAGCAGAAATTCCGCATGCTTTTCGAAAACACACCCGATGCGGTTTTCCTATCGATCAAAGATGGCAACATTATCGAATCCAACCCGGCTGCTTGCGCCGTGTTCGGCTGGTCGGAACAGGAATTTAAAACACTAACCAGCTCCAATATATTCGACACTCAAGACCCGCGGCTGGCTGCCTGTCTAGAAGAACGGGAACGGACCGGGCGCATACAGGCCTGGGAGATAACCGCGATTCGAAGGGACGGGAGAAGCTTCCCGAGCGAGGTCGACTCGGTCATTCTACCAGAAGACCCGACCCGGAGTCTCGTGATTCTGCGCGATATCACCGGGCGCAAGGCTATGGAGGATCTGCTGAGGGAGAATGAAGCGCGGCTGCGCATTGCCATGGAAGCTGCGAAGCTGGCCCCACTCGATTTCAACTTCTTGACGGGCGAGCTGGTTTGGGATGAAAGGATCAAAAAAATCTTATCGAGCTTCCAAACCGGCGAGGCCCAGGATCGACTTGATTACGCTGAGATTTTGCCGCTGTTACATTCAGAGGATCGCCGGCGAGTCGAGCAGGCAGTCGCCATGGCCATTAAGGCAGGTATGAGCGGAGGGGCGAGTGACTTCGAGCAAGAGCTGCGCCTCGTGTGGCCGGATGGCACAGTCCAGTGGATTTCCGCCAAAGGCAAAATGAAATTCGACATTGTGGATGGGCAGTATCAGGCTACAGGCCTGACCGGAATCTTCACGGACATCACCCGGCGCAAGCAGGCGGAAGAAGCTCTGCGCTATAAAGAGGCCCTGCTGAGCAAAGCATTAGAGAACATTCCAGTCGGGATATGGATATTGGATGGAAGCTCCAGGATAATCAAGGGAAACCCAGAGGTCCAACGCATCTGGTTCGGTGCAAAATCTACGAAACTGCCGGAGTTTGGAGAATACAAAGCCTGGCGGGCAGACACTGGGGAGCAAATCAAAGCGGAGGATTGGGCCGGGGGATTGGCAATCACCCAAGGGAAGGTCACGCTGAACGAAGAGCTGGAGATCGAAGCCTTCGACGGCGCCCGCCGCATAATCCTCAACTCGGCCATACCGCTCGGGACCGAAGAGGATGGGTTGGCCGGGGCGATCGTCGTCAACCAGGATATTACAGCAAGGAAACATTATGAAGAAGAGCTTCAACGGGCCCATGACCAATTGGCCACGCTGCTGGGCATCTCCCAATCGATTGTTTCCACCCTTGACCTGGATCGATTGCTCAACTTGATTATCGAACAGTTAGGAAAAGTTATACCCTACGAGGGGGCTGCCATCTTGATCCAGGAGGAAGGCCATCTTAAGTTCCGGGTCATTCGTGGCCCATCGGTTTTCAACAACCTGTCAGAATACCAGTTTCCTATCAGTGAACCGACCTTGATCGCACCGCTCGTAAAAGAGAAGAAGGCTTTTTATATCCCGGATCTTCAAAACGAAGCCAGCCTGATGCTGAAAATTCAGAATTCGATTAAGGGCCCTTCCGATCAATACACCTTTTTGAGATCCTGGCTGGGCCTTCCCCTGATCGCCAAAAATACCCTGATCGGAATCCTGGTCCTGGCCCACGCTCAACCGGATTACTACTCCGGCCAATCCCAAGAACTTTCCCAGGCCTATGCCAACCACGTCGCTATCGCCATTCACAACGCCCAGCTTTACGAGCAGGCCAAGGCAATGGCCGCGCTGGAAGAGCGCAATCGCCTGGCGCGTGAGCTGCACGACTCCGTGGCTCAGGCGCTGTACAGCATCTGCTTATTCACCGACGCCACCCGCATGGCCCTGGAGACCAACAAGCTTGAGACCGTCAAAGAAAACCTGAGCGAGCTGACCCAATTAGCGAGGGAAGCAATATTGGTTATGCGCTTGATGATCTTCGAGCTGCGTCCGCCCATCCTGGTGAAGGCTGGGCTGGCGGCGGCCTTGCAGAGCCGTTTAGATTCGGTAGAGGCCAGGAGCGGCGTTCACGGAATCTTCCACTCGGAAGGAGAGGTACATCTCTCACCGGAGCAGGAAGGCGAGCTTTACCGCATCGCTCAGGAAGCGCTGAACAACATAATCAAACATGCCCATGCAGACCAGGTGAAGGTGCAGTTGAGCCGGACAACCGGCAGCATCCGGCTGGTTATTGAGGATAATGGTGTTGGCTTTGATCCGGCCGACGTCGAACAGGGAGGTGGTCAGGGGCTCCGCAACATCAAAGAACGGGCGGAAGGGATCGGCGCCGCCTGCTGGGTCGAATCGGCTCCCGGCAAAGGGACAATAATCACGATTGAGGTGAATGAATGACGCACCAAGACTTACCCATACGAGTTCTGATCGTCGACGATCACACTATTGTTCGCAAAGGCATCAAGGCCCTCCTGGCAGAAACGAGTGATATCCGGGTTGTGGGTGAAGCAGAAAATGGCCTGGAAGCCATCCGGCTTTCAAAAGAGCTTGAGCTGGATGTGATTTTAATGGATCTGCTCATGCCCAAGATGGACGGTATTGAAGCCACCCGGCAAATCTCCGCCCAACAGCCGAAGGTGCGCATCCTGGTGCTGACCAGCTTTGTCGGCAATGATAAAGTCTTCCCTGCGATCAAAGCCGGCGCCATGGGATACCTGCTTAAAGACTCGGAACCCGCTGAATTAATCCGCTCGATCTATAGGGTACATCGAGGTGAGCCCTCGCTGCACCCGATCATCGCACGGAAGATGATGAAAGAAATCCTGGATTCGCCCATGGAACAGCCCACCACGGAACCATTAACGGCAAGGGAGTTCGAGGTGCTGAACCTGCTGGCGAAAGGCTTCACCAACGAGGAAATCGCCGATCAGTTGACCATCTCAGAAGTCACCGTCCGCACGCATAT
>RPOO01000271.1 GCA_003857025.1 Methanothrix sp. | reverse complement strand
TGGTTCGCTCATCTCATCATTCTTGGATTCATGGTTCGCTTATCTCATCATTCTTGGATTCATGGTTCGCTTATCTCATCTTTCTTGGATTCATGGTTCGCTCATCTCATCTTTCTTGGATTCATGGTTCGCTCATCTCATCTTTCTTCGATACTATTCGTTATCCCATCTTTTGTGGATATCGTCCAACCTTCGATCTCGGCTTTTATGTATCTTGCATTTATTTCCCCAAATACCGTTAGACGGATGAGGAGACGAGAACGATGGAAAAAAATGTCTTAAAATGGATTGAAAGTGAAATAAATGAATTTAATTGAAATAGATGGGCTAAATTTCGAATTAATGGACAAAATCAAAAAAACTGGATTAAAATGAAAAAGAATGGGATTTGGCGGCTGTTACATCACTAGCAGTCTATACCGTCGCATCCGAGCTGCTTTTTCTCTTGAACCGGATTTTCATGGAATTTGAGCGTCTTTTCCACCTCGAACTTGCCTGTGAATGCCTCATGCACCTTGACATCCTTGCTGAGCAATTTGTGCATCTTGGCGTCCGTCTGCCATGTTCCATTGAATGCGTTCTTGGTCTCGATGGCAACGGTGTGCACGGGCGACGCGGAAAGCATCTGGGCGATCTTCTTGGGGTCTGTGATGTAAGAGGCCGGGTTGGTGGATGCGAAGTAGGTGCCGCTCTCTCTCTCCATCTCCGTGACTGCGAAGGACTCGGTGACTTCCGCGCCGATGCCTCCCCAGAAGGAGTTGGAACGGATGTGCTTGAATCCTACCATCGGTGTCTTGCCGGAATAGGTGATCTTTGACCCTTCCCACAGGTTGAGCGGCACAGCTGAGCCATTGCCCATGCCGGGAAGCTTGGCAGCCCTCTGCGCCTCGACGGTTCCGCTGTCCATCTCCAGGTCACCGTCGCCGGTCATGAAGCTGTCATATTCCAGGGCAATCTCCCTATCCTTGACGGAGACGCCCACTTCGAAAGCGCCCGTCCCCGTCACCTTCAGCCTGTTGCAAAAGTCTCCGTCCTGCATCGGCTCTGTGATGGCCGGCGTTCCTTTTGCCACCCCCAGCGCCAGGAGAAATAATAGCAACAACGCTAATGCTGCTCCCTTCGTTCTTCTTCCCCATTTTTTAAGTCTTCTGGGCTAATTATGATCTTCTAGCTAAAAAAGCTATTGTACCGCCCGGAAGAATTCCGGCAATAATATTAGCACGAATGTTATCAATTCTGCTATCCAGGCACCACAGGACCCTTACGTTTTTCTTATGGCTGGCGCTCCTCGTCCAGCATCGTCAAGCACCAAGGACGCCTGTCCACGGAAACGCCTCCGGGGACGCCATAGCTCGCTAGGCATATTCCCGTGCCGTCATCGCTGCAACCTTCCCCCGGAACATCGAAGTCGCTGTAGTAGTTCATATCCCAGAGGTTCCATCCTTTCTCTGCGTCATCGAAGGCATTTTGCCTGTTTTCTTCCAGGCGATTATTGCAGATTGTATTGTTCCTTGCACCGCTAAAACGGATTCCGTATTGCAGGTTGCCGGCCAAGATATTCTCGCGAACGCTGTTGTTCATGCCGCCTAAAACCAAGATGCCGCAAAAGTTATTGCTGATATCGTTGCCGGAAATTATATTATTGTTGGACAGCACCTTGATCGCCCCCTCATCCTTCGTCTCCGCCGGCCAGCTTCCGGCGTTCACGATCTTGAAGCCCTGCACCCGTATTCCGTCCGCCATCAGCGTAATTGCGCTGCCGCTGGCCGTGGCATCCAGCACGGGCATCCCCTGGCCGATCAAGTTGACTGCTTTCGTTACCTGAAGATGCTCGTAATACTTGCCGCCTGCCACCAGTATGGTGTCTCCTGCATGGGCTGTGGTTATCGCGGCCTGAATGCTGCCTCCCTGTTGCACGGTAGTGCTCGATGCGTGAGCGATAGCGGTTGCCGGAAGAGCAAAAAGGACGAGCCAGAGAATGGCGATAAACCTCATGATGCTTTGGTATTGGACTTCAAAGGTAAATAACTCGCCGCCGTTCACAAACTTATTATATAAAAAACTATTGGCAGTTACATTCCAAGACCTAATCCGGTGGCGTTGCCCCAACGATTGTTAAATGTCGGCATAATTGCCCAATTTCATCCTGCTAAGATGCCCCGCCCATTTATTGAAATATTGATGCATGGCAATATTTCTCGCGAAAAGGCAAAGATGCTACCGATAGCTTGATCTGATCTCTCCATCAATCCTGGTGATCAATGTCTGGAGATCTCGCCATTATCATGGATGTGGCCGGAACCATCCTGCGGATGTATCGCGTGGCCAAGGACATTCGCCGCGGCATCATGATCGAAAAGATCGTTACCTGGGAGCTTATCATGGAGAAGAAAGGCCGCGCCCTGGTGGTTCCACAGATCAATCCGGAGCGTTTAGCCTCATGCTGTCCTGATGATCCACTGAATGATCTTGTCCTTGGGCGAGAAGACTCAATCGAGATCAGTTGCAGTAGCACTCCTGTCTCTGTAGATACGGCTATCGATATCCTTCGCCGCTCCACAGCCACCATTCGCGATCTTCAGGAAGTATATCAGGTAGTCTCTGCCAGATGCCCGAGCAATTATCTGACTGCCGGCATGATCGTTGACGAGGGTCTGCATTCTGTGATTTATACCCTGAGCACGGGCGGCGCACCATTTCCCGGCTTAAAAGAGGTCCTTGACTGCCTGAAAGACCTGGGCACTGACGTATATGTGGCATCAGGAGACAGCAGGCGCAGCCTTGCCCACCTTCAGGATTTGGGCTTCGATCTGGAGAGGGTCTATTCGGTCACCAGCCCAAAACGAAAAGCGGAAATTGTAATGGAACTCAAGAAAAATTATTCCCGGGTAGTGATGATCGGAGACGGCCTAAACGACATTTACGCCCTTCGGGCTGCAGACGTCGGAGTTCTCACGCTGCAGCAGGACACCAGGCCGCCGCCGCAGCTCCTTTCCGCAGCAGATAAGGTCATTCGAAACATAAATGAACTTCCGGAGATTGTGCGAAGGCTGTTATAGCGCAAATCGCAGCCATTCCTGGATCGAATAAAGATATAATTGTAAAAGAGATATACGAGAAATTCATCATTTTTTGAGGGAATGGGATGAGAATGATCAGATCATCTTGCCCACGGCGGATAATATGATAATACAAAGAAAAGTATTTATACTATGATCATTCATTTGAGCCCGATAATCTTTTAGGCCATTTCGAGACGAGATAAAGCTAGAAGATACTAGGAGCAGCCAATAGATGTTCGAAGAGCTATTAGAGCTATACAAAACAAAAGCCGAAGAGATAGAACGAGACAGAAAAGAAGCACAAGCGATGATTACGCTCGTTTCGGCAATTGAAAAGATGTCGAAGGAGATGAGTTCCAAAGAGAATGATGTGGAGCTTCTGGGCAGGCTGCTGGATCAGGTCGATCGCCTTTCCAAAGATGTAGCCGATCTCAAGAGCCAGTTTCGCGCCCGACAGGGACGCCCCGCTCCGGTTCCCGAGGTTGCCTCAAATGAAGGCAAGGCATTGGACAATCATGCCCGCTCTCTCATCGATATCATTGCAGAGAGGCCGGGGAGATACACCACCAGCGAATTGGTGGATATGCTTGGCCTGAATAAGACCACGGTTATAAGCGTCATGAAGCGTGCGCTGGACATTGATCCGAAGCACGTCAAGATGACTCAAGGAAAGAGGCGCAAGCTCTATTTGTCTTATGTGCCGGATGAGGAGGCAAATAAAGGCGAAGCGAGTGCAAGCTCGGGTGATTCTGATCGAATGAAGCTCGAACTAATGGCCATGACCTAAAAGTGCGCCAAACATTACATAAAAACATACTCTGTTAACGATTTAGCAATGCAGGCTGGCAGGCAATATTGGCCCGTCAGCTTAGCCTATCCATCCATTAC
>RPOO01000270.1 GCA_003857025.1 Methanothrix sp. | reverse complement strand
ATGTTTTGGATAGCGGCCTGGCATATTTACAGAGCATCCAGAAAGCATTTCTCGATGTCACGGATTCCGAAAGCTTGTCTGATCCAATGGTGCTGTGCCGCAGAGTTATACGGGAGCTTGGTCTGCCGGAAGCGATGGCCAATCCTCTGGTGGCAAGAACATTTCAGGCCTGCCTGAGGGCGCACAATCATGAAATTCTGATGAGAGATCGATAATGGCAAGCATTGAAAATGTCAAGAGAAGAATAGAAGGATGGAGTGAGCAGGGAAAATCATGGAGGAGGCCGCAATGGAGACATCATACGAAAATGAAGATAAAATAATCTGGCTCAAGAAACGAGAGGATCTCGGAAAGATCGACTGGGTAAAAGAGACCGTCATGGTCTGCGCCATCCGAACCGGCCCGGTGAAACCGCCGAAAGGCGATTTGCTGATTGGCTATGCCGTACTGAAAAAAGACACGGCAAAAGATGATGAGGGAGGATTTCGTCGGAGGATATTTACTGGGCCGGTTCAAAGCCAAGGCGGGACATCCCTTGATCACGGCATTGCAGCATCCGATGCCATGCATTGTCCCATATCATCATACGCCGTCGACCCATTATCGGTTCAGCCGGGAAAACCCAGCCGCAGGCTGGCATTCAAGACAGATTAAAAATGCATCGGATCTCTCTGATCCGAAGATCCGGATATTGAATCGCACTTCCTTTGCCAAAGTTGTTGTCTTACTGATTGCCGTGATTGCATGGACCCAAGTGCCCGAGCCTGTTGTGTGCAAAAATCGGCCCGTCATAGCTGGCTGGCGCACCGTTCACGGGCGAGATCTTCGAGGCTGCGAGGCCGTACTCTTTTCCGTCCCCGGTCGAGCCGTACACCTGAATGCTGCCACCTGAGGCAGAGAAGAGTCCTGCGACGTTGACGCTTCCTGCATAAGATCCTAAGTAAGAGTTAAGGCTGCCGTCGGTCACAGTGATTTCTATGCGAGCAGCTATGCCCTGATTGTTCATAGCCATACCCGTCCCGACCAGCGCGCCGGAAAGGCCTGTGTGATGTGTCGCATAAATGCCGTTTGCTGTGAGATAAGCACAGTCGGTGAGCCCGCCTGAAGCCTGGCTGGCTGTTATGGTTGCTATGCAGTTGTGCCCGCTGCTGCTCCAATAACTATGGGCGGCCGAAGCATCGCCCAAGACGGATATCCGGTGTGCGTCCTCCAGGATGACAGAGGGCGCATCCAATGTGGCCTCTTCGGTGACAGAGGACTCTTTGTTCATTTCAAAACTGCTCTCCA
This sequence comes from Methanothrix sp., assembly GCA_003857025.1. Taxonomy (GTDB): domain Archaea; phylum Halobacteriota; class Methanosarcinia; order Methanotrichales; family Methanotrichaceae; genus Methanothrix. The sequence goes on along the minus strand of RPOO01000270.1, from coordinate 2,699 downwards.
AGCCGACGGAGTCGCCTCCGTTTTCGCCGGAGAATGATATATCTATGGCATCTCCTATATCTGAAAACATTATGACACTGCCAATTGATAAATACAAAATTAGCAGCATCTGTGATAGATGTATCGTATTGAATCCTTCCCCAAATGTATTACTTATTATCTGAAGTGATATAAAGGCTTTTTGAAAATGATTGGAAAAGGAAGATAGAGAAGCGATCTCTTTAGATCGCCTCCGTCACGGGCATAGTGCTCCAGGGATAGACAATTCCTCCGTCGCTCGCTGAATTGCCGTTCCGCTTGGATTGAGGATGGCATGATTAGGCCCGCTGGTGGCCCTATTGGAGAACAGATTGCCAAGAGTCCCGCAGCTGTAAACGCAAATACCGGCGACATCTGTATCGGAAATTTTGCCCCATTGAAGAACAGATCGCCGATAGTGCCCGCTGTGTTGTAGATCCAGATGCCGGTTAATCTCGCATCAGAGATCTTGGCTAATTTGAAGTGAAGGTTTTCCCATGGGAAACTGAATTTTAATGTCGATAGATCCTTTAACTCGTTTTGAGATTATCTCTTCGGCAATAGAAAGTGGTTCAGCCATTGCAATAATTACTCGTGAGACCATTATCTGGGGGCAAGAGCATGGCAAGTTCGGCGACGAGGAGCCAAACCCTGCAGAAGATCGCACCTTACTGAATCTGAAAGATCGGATAAAAGATCGCGAATTCTATTCCCACTTGCCTGATTCTATATCGTTCAAACTCTTGATTAGATCTGCAGCAGCCTCTGGAGAAAGCCTGTAGCGTCTGAAGATGGCCAGGACGCGGTGAAGCTCGTCCCTCTCTGCGGATGCGGTATGCTGAGCAACGTGCAGCATCGCACCTTGGTATCCCTCATCTAAAAGGACCCGTCTCAGCTTATCGAGATTCTGACTGCTGATGTGCATTCCCGTAGCGCCGATCTTCTTGACAACCTTGATCATCTCCTCGTCCAGCTCCAGGCCGGGAGTGCTCGACTCGGCAGGCTCGATCGGTTCCTGAACGAAATCCAGCGCCTTCTTGGAGACGCCTCTCAGTATCAGCTCCGAGGCCAGCTTCTTCAGGGTCTTCCCCTGTAAGATAGCCTCCGCTTCCAAGGAGCGGTAGGCATCCGGGGTTATCTCGATTCGGGTGTATCTGACGCTGGGCATAAAATTTTCGCGCGCCTCGCTAGATTCGCTTGTTGCTTATTTGATTTGCGGTATGATCTATGCGTGTCTTACATATTAAAAGACTACGATTTGATGGGTGTAACCTTATGGCGAGATGCGACTTGGGTGCGGCTGGGGGATTTAGCCCATGATTGGCCAATTGCTTCGTATTGATGATCCATTTCCATTAATATGTCACGGATATGTCACGGCCATTCGCACTGCCCGCGGCCCTAATCCTCACAAGTGTACTTGATCAGATCACCGAACGTCTCCTCACCCCAAGAGCACAGCAATTCCAGGATAGGGATGACCGTCTTTCCGGAGGCTGTGAGCGAATATTCCACTTTTGGCGGGACCTCGGCGTAAACTTTTCGCGAAATCATGCCGTCGCTCTCCAATTCGCGCAATTGTTTGGTGAGCATCTTCTGGGTTATCTGCGGCAGCTCTTTCTCGATCTCGCAAAATCTCAATGTGTCCTCCTTCAGGGCCCACAGGATCAAAGGCTTCCATTTCCCGCCGATGACATCGATGGAAGCCTCCACCGGACAGTTGTACTTCTTCTTCAATACCATCTCGATTTACACCATAGCTCTTTGGTTTCATAAATGGTAGTATATAACAAATTTGATTGTATATCTTATAAATATAGTTAAGCGCATCGCTCTTTTCAGAAGAAATCGGCTCAGTCACACATGCTTTGCGAAAATAAGCGCGAGAAAAAAATGGCGAAGCGACTTGAATGGCGAGCGTGCTAAAAAATCCAAATGAATTTCAGAGCCAAAATGATATTTCAGAATTATCGCTAAGGAGGCTTATGCAGATGAACAAGATACCAATCGGCAAGATATCAATAGGAAAAAATATATTTATTTATCCAATGCCTGTAGTACTGGCCGGCACTCAGGCAGGCGACCGGGCAAACTTTATGGCTGTGGGCTGGATTGCCAGGGCTAACTTAAATCCGCCCATGGTTGCCATCGGGCTTCACAAATCCCATTTTACCAGCGATCTGATAAAAAAGAACGAAACCTTCAGCATCAACGTACCGGGCCGGGACCTGATGGAAAAGACCGACTACTGCGGGCTGGTTTCAGGCGAAAAGACGGACAAATCAAAGGTTTTTGAGGTCTTTTATGGAACGCTCGAATCTGCACCGATGATTCAAGATTGTCCACTGTGCTTCGAGTGCAAGCTTTTCCAAACTGTGAATCTTCCTTCGCATTATCCGTTTGTGGGGGAGATCATCGAATCGTACACGGAAGAGAGATTCCTCACCGACGGCAAGCTCGATGTTAAGAAAACCAATCCCCTGCTTCTGACCATGCCCGATAACAATTACTGGACGGTGGGCGAGCATGTCGGAAAAGCGTGGGGCGAGGGAAAAAAGAGAACAGAAAAGCTACTATGATGGAGAAACATTATAGAAAAGCAGGCAGAAAACCCGCTCCCTTCAGGGGTCGGGATGAATGCCGTGCCTGATGCTATTGAACTTGAAGCGAAATCGATATCT
>RPOO01000269.1 GCA_003857025.1 Methanothrix sp. | reverse complement strand
TTAAAGAAGAAAGCGCTTGAATTCAAGAGATGCCGATTCATAAGATCAAACTCCTTGACGAGGACACCATCAACAAAATCGCTGCAGGAGAGGTCATCGAGCGGCCCGCTTCTGCGGTGAAAGAGCTGGTGGAGAACGCCATCGATGCCGGTGCTTCTCGAATCTCCGTAGAGGTGGAGGACGGCGGCAAGAGCCTCATCCGGGTCACGGACGACGGCTGCGGCATGGACCGGGAGGATTTGCCCCTGGCTTTCCAAAAGCACGCCACCTCCAAGATCCGCGATGCCGGGGATTTGGAGAACATCCACACCCTGGGCTTCCGGGGCGAGGCACTGGCCAGCATCGCCAGCGTCTCCCGCAGCGTGGAGGTGCGCACCCGGCCCCGTGGCTCGATCAGCGGCACCTACCTGCGCATGGAAAACGGGCGCGTGGTCGAGACAAAGGACACGGGCTGCGCGGAAGGAACATCCATCACTGTCTGGGATCTGTTCTACAACGTTCCGGCCCGAAGAAAGCACCTCAAAGGACAGGAGGCTGAGCTGGTTTACATCACGATTGCCGTTACAGAGATCGCCATCATCAACTACACCATTGCTTTCGATCTGTTCTCCGGCAAGCGCCTGCTCTTCAAGTCCGTCAAATCCGCCAATTGGGAAGACGTTTTGCTGCGCATCCTGGGCCTGAAGACCCTCAAGGCTTTGACGCCGCTGCAGGCAGAGGGTCGCGGCTGGCATCTGGTCGGGGCGGCAGGCGACCCGCTCAGCACCAGGAGCAGCTCGGACCGAATATTCATCTTCGTCAACGGTCGCCCGGTTGTCTCCAAAGCCTTATCGAGCGCGCTGCGGGACTCTTACAGAAACATCATTCCCCTGGGAAAGAGCCCCGTGGCCGTTCTCTCTTTAGAGATCAGCCCGGAGCTGGTGGATGTGAATGTCCATCCCGCCAAGCGAGAGATTCGGCTCCTGCGAGAGGAAGAGATTACGGCAGCCCTTGGCCGGGCTGTTGAGAACGCGTTAATGGTCCAGGCAAAAGAGGAGATCGAACCGGAGCATATTCCAGGCAGGGAGTTCGCGCCGCCCAAAGCGACAATCACTCCCAGCCACGAGCAGAGAACCCTGCCATTGGAGATCGGAAACGAGGCGGAGTATGCAGTCTCTTGTGCAGTCTCAGGCCCTCCTGTCTCCCCTGTCTCCGAGAGCGCAGCGCAAGACGAGGCTCGAAATGTCAGAATCGTGGGCCAGATCCTGGATCTCTACATCGTGGCTGAGAGTGAGCAGGGGCTGATGCTCATCGATCAGCACGCGGCAGCGGAGCGAATCCGGTTTGAGCGATTGAGGGAGAAGTATCGCCACAGGAACATCAAGCAAGAGCTGGCGGTGCCGATAGCCCTGGAACTGTCTCCGAGCGAGCTGATCATGATGGAGTCCTGGCAAGAAACGCTCTCGGACATAGGCTTTGATATTGCGCCCTTCGGAGGAAATACCGTCAGCGTCCGGTCCGTTCCGGCCCTTGGCCGGCGGCTGGAAAATCCCGATGCAGTGCATGATATCTTGCGTGACCTGTTCTCTCGCGGAAAGGTGTCTCCCGCCTCGACGAACCGGGAGGATATCCTCAAGCTGCTGGCCTGCAAGGGCTCCATCAAGTCGGGAAAGAAGCTCTCCATGACCGAGATGCAAAAGATTCTGGATGATCTTTTCCGGTGTCAAAATCCCCTCACCTGCCCCCACGGAAGGCCGGTGATGATTGTCATGGACCAGGGCCATCTGGAGCGGCTCTTTGCCAGAAGATGAAGGATATAACTTTTCTAGGGGCAGTGCCTTTTAGCCCGTCATGGATCTGGAAGGGTTTGCCAAGAGAGGTCTGAAAAGAAATGATGATGCGATCGAGTCCAAACTCGTCGCTCTCATCCGAGAGGTAAAGGAGATTCCCGAGAGCAGGGCAAAGGCTCTCGCCCAAGCGGTTTTAGAAGAAGCGAAAGCGACGCTCCACCCCAGAGGCGACGTCTTCCGGCTGGATGAAGTGGGGGTGAGCATGGGAGACTACGGCGTCGGCTCGCGCGGCTCCGGAGACTTTTATACTCACACCAAGATCGCCGAGGTCATCGGTCGTACCGATGCCGTGGTCGACTCCCGCCAGCTCGATGATTCAGGTGTGGTGAAGGCCGACGGAGAGTTTATCGTCGTCACCGTGGACGGCATGCACTCCCGGCTCAGCGACTATCCGTTTTTAGCGGGATTCCATGTCACCCGCGCCGCCCTGCGCGACATTTACGTCATGGGAGCCAAGCCCGTGGCCCTGCTCTCAGACATTCACCTGGCCGATGACGGGGATGTGGCCAAGCTTTTCGACCATATCGCGGGCATCGCCACCGTTTCGGAATTGATCCACGTTCCACTGATAACCGGCAGCACGCTGCGCATCGGTGGAGATATGGTCATCGGCGACCGGCTCACCGGCTGCGTGGGCGCGGTGGGCGTCTCCCGCAAGATTACACCCCGCAAAGATGCCGAGCCCGGCGACGTGATCATGATGACGGAGGGAGCCGGCGGCGGAACGATCTGCGCCGCGGCCCTCTACTACGGGATGCACGAGGTTGTGGACGAGACTCTCAACATCAAATTCCTGGAGGCGAGCGAGGCTCTGCTAAAAGAAGACCTGACCATCCACGCCATGACCGATGTTACCAACGGCGGCATTCGCGGCGATGCCAAGGAAATCTCTCATACCGCCGGGGTAAAGCTGGTCTTCGAGGAAGAAAAGATGCGCCGCCTGGTCAATCCTCGCGTTCGGCAGATGCTGGAGCAATTAAAGATCGACTACCTTGGCGTCTCCATCGACGCCCTGCTCATCATCGCGCCGCCCGATGAGGCGCAAAAGATCGCCAAAACCATCCAAGGCTCAGGCGTGGCAGTGGACGAGATCGGGCGTGTTGAGGTGGGCAAAGATGCCAGGCTGATTTCGAATGGACGCGAGACTGATTTTGAGCCCAGGTTCAGAGAAGCGGCCTACACGCCCATTAAGAAGGCCGTCGGTCAGGACGCGCACAGGGACGTGGCTGAGATGACAAGGCTGGTAGACCTGGCAGCTAGGAATGCTGTAGAGAAGAAGAGGCGATTTGTGGAGAGAATTAAAAATAATTAATCTAAATTTTTACAAAGTTATTTATTTTCATTGGATTTACGCATTGTAGTAATAATAGTAAAAATTAAATTTACATAAATAAACTATTTATATCATAACATTCATCATTTATCTTAAGGGAGTAAATAAGGGAGAAGATAACAATGAAGGAATCTTTCGTAATGAGATTTGATGAAAAGGATATCGAAGTGGTCGAGACTTTGAAGAGCCTGGGGGTGCCGAGGAAAGTTTCCAACATGATTGCCTACCTCGCCAGCGGTACCGAGGCCACCTCCCGCGAGATTGAGAGGGGGTCCGATCTGCGCCAGCCCGAGGTGAGCATCGCTTTGCGCACGCTGCGCAAGAACAACTGGGTCGAGGAGAAGATGGGAAGAAGCGACGGCACCGGCAGGCCCATGAAGGTCTATCGGCTCAAGGCACCCATCGAAGACATCCTGCACTATTACGAGCAGCAGAAGATGAATGAGGCCAACCAGGCCATGCAATCCATTCAAAAGCTGAAAATCCTTCTTTCCGAGCCGGAGTCCAGCTAGGGATAGAAAAATCTACTGAATAATTAAATGGTTTGTCCGGTTAGAGTTACTCGTTGGAGTGATCCGTTGGTGTAATCCGTTAAACCAACCATGATTAAGTAAGGGCTTGCAGCGAAATAACTTAGGTGGAAATTCGTATGGATACCCCAAGAGATCGATATGCTTAAGCCACGCATAAATCATGTGGACATATTTATATAAAGAGGTTATTGCGTTATAAGCACTAAGCGAGCTAAGTGGCCTTTCAATAGTTCTCGGAGCCGGAGCCATCCGGCAAGATTTTTGCAGGCGGATGGACTTATCCCGCAGGATCTATCTGGTTAGCGTGATCCTGCAG
>RPOO01000268.1 GCA_003857025.1 Methanothrix sp. | reverse complement strand
CCAGCTTGATGCGGACCGGGATCTCGCAATGTTCTGCTATCTCTTGGCCCTCGAAGTTGCCGGTGATCTCGATCTCGGCCAGATAGCGAGTGGCCCCCACCTTTTTGAGGTTGAGGCCGATATCGGGCTTTGCGAAGTCTTTATGAAACCACAGAGAATTAACCGCTGCTTGCGAGGACAATTCCTCGATGCTTCGTTCGTCGGGAATCTGCCACTTGCCTTTTATCTGGCGAGCGCCGCAGATCGAGCATAAAACAATCTCCACCTGATCCGGGCATTGGAACAGCTTCGTCGCATCCTGTGTACATTGAAGGCACAGCCCCTGCTCGGTGGGCTGACCGCACTTTGGACAAATTGACTGCATCACATTCGCACCATCTGGGCGTAGAGAACCTCGCCTATGGAGAGGACGTTCTCTTTATCTACATAACCAAGCGATATTGCATATTCAACGGCGCGACGGCCCACGAAATTGGCCATAGTTGCCCTCGCCAAGGCCACTTCAACCTCTGAGCAGGATGCCTTCTCGTCGCCGAAGAATTCCGGGCTGACTTCCATACGAAGGTGCCCTTCTGCAAAGGTCTTTCCCAGGATCTCGCAATCGCAAACGGCAATGAGAACCTCGGCACCCTGCCGGTAAGTCTTGAGATACATCTCCTTTGTTCCTGGAGTCTCCATTGTTTCGGAATTGGCAGCTAATTCAGACATGGCAATCATTGTAAACCGTATTTTGGCATTTCTTCGTGGATTTGCGCAATTCGTTTCGCATCGTTTCTCGTTTGAGAAGTTCCATTAATAACATAATTTTCTCGGCCAGTAAAGATTATGCAAGATAAGTCCTTCACGGAAGCTTCAACATGCCGGGACGGGGCTCGAAGACGTCTCCATCTCTTCTCATGCGGTCAATGATCTCTTCGGCCTTAGCTCTTTCTATGCCAAGCTCCACGGCCCTATCCAGAACCGCATCTCTTGGGGCCGGGCCCTGCTGCTCTTTGCTGATATCCCTTATGACATCTATCACAGATTTAGTTCTATCCCTTGTGCTCTTGGTCGTGCCCGAAGCGATGATGTCCGCATCAAGGAAGCCGGTCTCAGGGTCTACGCCAACCTTTCGCAGACACCCTTCCAGAATCTTGACCACACGCTGGGCATCGCCTATGGTCACCTTGTCACTCAGACGGAGGCGAGCGCTGGCCTCGCCCAGGCGGATGAGCGCCTCCAACTGTCGGGCCGTGACAGGCACCGGCTTGTTGGTGTCCTGCCCCTGCATCCTCAGGCCGACGTAGTACCTCAGGAAATACTCCTTGGCCTCGTCGGTGAGTGTGGGGAAGATCTTCTTGCGGGCATAGGCCACGTATTTTCTCAGCAGTTCCGGATCGATGGCAGGCTTTATGACCGTCAGGGCGTTGTCGATGTCATCCTGAGAGATCTCCGGGTTCCAGGCGATCTGGGTGGAAAGCTCGCCTGCGTAATTGCTCTTCAGGATATGCTGGGCGATGGCGGAGTCTCGCTTCGTGTCCGGGTCATCGGTCAGGACGAAGATCAGGTCGAACCTGGACATGAGGGCAGGAGTGAGGTTGATCTGCGGTGCGATGGGCTCATACTTGTCGAAGCGGCCAAGCTTGGGGTTGGCGGCGGCCAGGAGAGAGCAGCGGGACTTCAGGGTGGCCATGACACCGGCCTTGGCTACACTGATTGTATTATGCAGTACAACGCCTTGGGAGATAAAGGTGTGAGTCGGCTCAACGGTAATGTCGTAAACGTAATTTGCATGGAAATCGCCGTCGTTGGGGACGACTTTGATCTCTTCGACCTTAAGTGATCCAATCACGGAAGATGCAGTTTCAGGATTGGTATGTGCCTGTCTTTTCGGATCGTTTAACGCAGACTCCTGTGCAGGTACGAGATCTCCTACTTTAGACTGGCAGGCCGGGACACATGCGATTCCATCGTTGGAAACATATACAGGATGCTCTGGCGTAACTATAATTTCTCGTCCATTGGAATACTTGATCTTAATAAAATGGTCCGGAGCACGATGTCTGCTTACTCGATCCACAGCCAGATCAATGATTTTGTCGAAGTCCGTGCTCTGCACCATAACATCTGTACCCAGGCGCAGTATCTCACAATCGACCCCCTGGACGACGTCTTCAGAGCGGGCACTCATCAGATCATCCACAAAATCGCCAATGCGTACCTTGCGACCGTCGGATAGCTGGATCTCCGTAAGTGGGTGATAGCTCTGCTGTTCCATCGCCTCGTGCAGCGCGCTCTTGTCCTCATTGTCCATCTTGTCCATCTCATCTATGGCGGCAATCCCCTTATCCGCCAAAACGAGGGCACCGGCCTCGATGGTCCAGCGTCCGTCTCCCAGTTCATCCTTAACCGCCGTGGCGGTAAGGCCTGCCGATGTGGAGCTTTTGCCCGATGTGTAGATGCCGCGTGGCGAGATCTTGGTCATATATCGCAGCAACTGAGACTTGGCGATGCCGGGATCTCCCACCAGCAGAATGTGAATGTCTCCGCGGATGCGGGCCCCGTCGGGCAGGTGCTTCTCGAAGCCGGAGACCAATTGCAGTCCGAGGGCTTCCTTGACGTCGTCGTAGCCGTAGATGGAAGGCGCGATGGATTTCCTGACATTCTCGTACATATCCGGGTCACGGGACATCTCCAGGATCTGCTCCTCTTCTTCCTGGGAGATGTCGATCTCCTCGAACTCCTGCTCCGTCATCTCCACGCTATTGCCTTTGTGGAAGAGGTCGAAGTAAGTGCTCTTGCCCTGCTGCGGGGTGCTGCGCTGGTAGGACTTGAGGACGCCGTTGACGACGACCCGGTCGCCGGGGAAGATCCTTCCCGCCAGGTCGTCCTCCAGTTCCACATCCAGCGTCTGGGGCTGCTCGCCGCCCCGCAGGTCCTCGGGCGACTCCTGCACCCTGATTTTCTGGGCATCGACGAACTTGGACTGGGCTAAAACGAGCTTGAACGGCCCGCCCCGGTCGCATGCCTGGTTCTGGCACTTCAGGTTCTGATCCTCGAATTTGTTGCCGGTCTGCTCCTTGAAGAATGTGAAGCCGCACCTCTGGCACTGGAAGGCGGCGGAGACTATCTTGGGCCGCACCTCCGTGGCCGTCCTGACTAGACCTTCGATGGCCAGGAGCTTGCCGATGTGGTCGGATCGCAGCTCGCGAGTCTTGTAGTGGCGAGGGAGCCCGGCGATGCGCACATGGGCGCGGTCCATGTAAACGTCCATGGGCAGATCGAGTTCCAGCAGCGCCGCCTGCGCCGCCTCTAAAACCTGCTCCGGATTCTCCAGCAGCTCCTCGGCAAACTCCGGATCGAACTTATCCAGGTCCGGGAACTGCACAACCAGGCTGCGTTCATCCGGGTAAGAATCGGCCAGCTCCAGTAGATCATCCCAGTAACGAGAGCGGAGGAACTCTTCCCACTTGGCGACAGGGTCGGCGGTCATTATCAAAATTAGAATGGATGGGCAAAGTATCTAAAGGTATTCGGTGCGGGGCGAAAGAAATCTGTTAATTGATTTTTCGGACTTGATCGGCCACTGCAAACCCAATTGGCTGCAAAATCGCGCATCAACAAGAGCAAAATTTAAAGACATATCACAATCATAGATCCATTTGATGCAAATATGATGAGAATAAGTAATCATGTGCCGAATATTATGTTCGGAAAACAAATTAGAACACCAAATATCTGGAGCCTCCCGGCATTCATTGTAACTGCCGCCCTGTTGCTGATGCTTTTCCTGGCCGGGGCCTGCCATGCAGAAACGCATGAGAACCTAGCTGCAAACAACACCACGCTTGATGAGATCCAGTCGTCTATCGATTCCTTTTCGCCGGTGAAGTCCGCCGACCGCTTCGCTCTTGCCGCTCTGCAAGAGGCTCTGGATGCCACCAGGGAAGGCAATTATGGCTACGGCGCAGTCCTCGTGAACGAGTCCACCGACGAGATAGTAGAACGCGGGCACAATCATGTCTTCTATCCCTATTTCCGCAGCGATCTG
>RPOO01000267.1 GCA_003857025.1 Methanothrix sp. | reverse complement strand
CCCATCCGAAAGGTCATGGACAGTAACGGGAATCCGCTCTCCGTTAAAGTGCCGGTCATGGACCCTCCCATCTACCTGGAGGTCTGGAAGGTGCAGGTGGGCAAGACGGACCTTTATTTAATCGATACCTCTAGCGAGGCCAATGAGCCCTGGAACCGCTGCATCTCCGACCGGCTCTACACGGGAGACCTGGAGCAGCGGCTGCGCCAGGAGATTGTCCTCGGCATCGGAGGCGTACGCATTCTGGAGGAGCTGGGAATTGAATACTCTGTTCTTCATCTGAACGAGGGCCATCCGGCGTTCGCGGTTCTGGAGAGGATAAGGAAGAAGGTAGAAGGCGGAATGAGCTATCTGGATGCTTTCAAAGCCGTTCACGCCACGACCGTCTTCACCACCCACACTCCTGTGCCCGCGGGCCACGATGTCTTTTCTTATCAGCTCATGGACAAGTACTTCGGCTCCTACTTGCCGACGCTGGACCTCTCGCGCGACGAGTTCTTCCGCATGGGCATGAATCCGGCCAAGCCGGAGGGCTTCAATATGACCGCATTTGCCATGCGCTCCGCAGCTTATCGCAATGCAGTCAGCAAGAAGCACGGCGAGGTCACGCGAGAGATGTGGCAGCAGCTCTGGCCGGAGGTTCCTTTGCAATCGGTTCCCATCGACTACGTCACCAACGGCGTGCATGTTCCGACATGGATCGACCGCCGTTTGGGCGATGTGATCTTCAACACCTATCTGGGCAGGAACTGGCTGGACGAACATGATCAGCCTCGCATCTGGGAGCTGGTGGATGAGATTCCGGATGATGTGCTCTGGAAGCATCATAAATCCATGAAGGAGATGCTCATTGCCAAGATCCGGGAGAGGGCACGAGAGAAATGGCTGAACTCCGGCGCAGACCCGCGTCTGGTTATGGCCTCGGGAGTGCTTCTCGACCCTGCCGCCTTAACTTTGGGCTTTGCCCGCCGTTTCGCCTCTTACAAGCGGCCCACGCTGCTTTTGCAGGACATCATGAGGCTGCGCAAGATCCTGAACGATCCCTGGAGGCCGGTGCAGATCATCTTCGCCGGAAAAGCACACCAGGACGACCAGCAGAGCAAGCAGCTCTTGCAGCAGGTCTTCAACGCCTCCAAGGACCAGGTCTTTGGGGGCAGGATCGCCTTTGTGGAGGACTACGATGAGCTGCTGGCACAGTATCTGGTGCACGGCGTGGATGTCTGGGTAAACAATCCCGTGCCGCCCCTGGAAGCCAGCGGCACCAGCGGCATGAAGGCAACGCTGAACGGCGTGCCGCAACTGTCCGTCCTGGACGGTTGGTGGATTGAGGGGTTCAACGGCAAGAACGGCTGGGGGATTCAGGGTGCTCCAGAAGGCGCGAGTCGGGATGATCGGGATGCAGCAGCTATCTACGATCTGCTGGAGAAAGAGGTCGTGCCGCTCTACTACAACGTCGATGAGGACGGCGTCTCTCACGGTTGGGTGAAGGTCATGAAAGAGACCATCAAGATGACCGGGCCGAACTTCTCGGCGCGGCGCATGGCCAAGGAGTACACGAACAAGTTTTACAAAAAGGCCATTTATGCAAACGTGAAGGGCGCATACCGGGATGATAAAGCGGGCGCGAAAGAGGATCTGTTCGGGAAGATTTAGGCGAAGGAAGATTTCGTACACCTTTTTTTCTGGGGATGGTTTGCGGTTAATATCTCAATTTTAGTCAACAATAAATGAATTTGAAACTTAATGATCTCTCAATAATTCAATGATCTCCTACCTCCCTTCCTAAGATATTTGCCAGAATCTAAATCATCTTATGTTTATCGGTTCTGTTAGCTGTTGTGAGCCCTGGGGGTTCGCAATAGATGAGAGAATTGATTTAGGAATGAAGAAACCTGCTATCGTATTAATCGTCCTGCTGCTGGCAGGGTCCGGATTGGCAATGGGAAAGTCGGGATCATGTGGCGGCTCAAGCTGTCCCGTCAACATGCCCTGTCCGCAATCGGGATGTGCAACATCCAGCGGAGGCTCGTCGGTTCAATCAGATGCCGGAAGTTCCGCTGCAGCTTCAGCTTGCCAGGGCCACTGCTCCCATGACGGATGTGGGACGGCAGGCGGCTGTCAGGCTTGCTGCGGAAACAACTGCGCAGCATGCTGCGGCGCAGTTAACAATTGAATAGGTCAAGCGGCAGGTTCTCCTGCCTTATATTTTAATATCACTAATAGACATAAATGATAATTTGGAAAATATGAAGGTGAAAACGGATGAGATGGAAAAGACTGGCGGAAGCTTTGGTCTTGATAACTCTGATAGCCATGGCGGTGCAGGCAGTCCAAGCCGCGGATGAGCCTGCGGAACTCAAAGGTGATGTGGTTGCGATCCAAGACATCGTTAAGAATGAGCCTGCCTACGAGGGCCAAAATGTGGTTATTGAAGGAAAGATCGATATGGAATGCGCCTCAGGTTGCTGGTTCATCCTGAATGATGGAAGCGCGAGCCTGTATGTCAATATCCTGCCCAGCAACTTCGTCATTCCCCAGAAGAGCGGCTCCAATGCCAAAGTCTACGGTAAGGTAACAACCAAAAACGGGGACCCCACGATGATCGGAAAGATCGTGGAGATAGATGGAGAGATCTACAGATGAATTTCCTCACTCTGGCGACAAAGAATTTGTTGCGACGGAGGGGGAGGACGCTATTAACGGTTTTAGGCGTGGCCATCGCCATTACCGTTCTGTTCAGCCTTCTATCCCTTAACTCAGGGTACGAAAAAGAGCTGAACAAGGAGATGGGCAGCCTGGGTGTTCATATCCTGGCTGTGCCCAAAGGCTGCCCCTACGAGGCAGCGTCGTTGATCTTGCATGGTGGAGTGATTCCCAAGTATCTTACGGCAACGGATCTCAAGAACGTGAGCAGCATCTACGGGATAGAGCTGGCGACGCCCATGCTCATGCAGCAGTTCATCCGCCAGGACGCCAAGACCGGCAAGGACGTGCCCCATGTGGTCTTTGGAATCAAGATCGATGAAGTGAGAGAGCTGAAGCCCTGGTGGAAAGTGCAGGGACGGTTCTTCACAGACAACGAGACCAACGTCATGCTAGTGGGCCGGGGGGTGGCGGACAAGGAGAACTTAACGGTAGGGTCGACGCTGCCTGCCGGACCGTTCAAGGACTTCACCATCATCGGCATCCTTGACAGAACCGGAGACCAGGACGATCAATTCCATTTCGTGCCTCTGGCCGAGGTGCAGCGGGTCTTCAATAAGCAGGGAATGCTCACGACCATTGCCATCAAGGTCAAGGATCTGACCCAGATTGAAAAGATCTCAGAGGAGATGGAGAAAATTCCGGACATCCAGGTGGTCACCATGACCCAGATCCTGGGTACTATCATGAACCTGGCAGGATCGGCGCGCTCGCTGCTGCTCACGGTCATCGCCATTGCATTGATCATCAGCGCATTCGGCATCATCAACACGCTGCTCATGTCGGTAAACGAAAGGACGCGCGAGTTCGGCATGATGAAGGCTATCGGAGCATCGGGCCTGGATATCGGCAAGGTGGTCCTGGCAGAGACGGTGTTCATCACCGCCATCGGTGGCTTAATTGGAACTCTTGCAGCCATTGTGGGATCGAGCCTGATTGAGGGCTTCGTGAAAGGGATGCTGCCCTACTCGCCCCGGGGCTCGTTCGTATTGCTGAGCCCTGAGCTGGTGGCCTTCAGCCTGCTCTTCTCAGTCGGACTGGGGCTCATCTGCGGAATCTATCCCGCCTTCAAGTCATCCAGGCTCACGCCCATGGAGGCCATCCGGAGCGGTGTAGAATGAGCGGCATTAGCGGCATTATCGAGGCCAAGGATCTTACCAAGGTTTACCGCCGGGGCAGAGAGGAGATCCATGCCCTCAAGAACGTGGATTTCCACGTGGGTGAGGGCGAATTCGTCTCCATCATCGGGCCCTCGGGCTCGGGAAAGACAGCGTTGCTCAACGTCCTGGGCTGCCTGGATACTCCCTCCAGCGGCAGCCTGCGGCTGAACGGCGT
>RPOO01000266.1 GCA_003857025.1 Methanothrix sp. | reverse complement strand
GCTCTTATGATAGTGCTCTTATGATAGTGCTCTTATGATAGTGCTCTTATGATAGTGCTCTTATGATAGTGCTCTTATGATAGTGCTCTTATGATAGTGCTCTTATTAATCATTGAATTTTAAAATAATGCAAAATGATCTCTGCCGCCTCTGTGCTCCTAATCTAATTTTTATAATTTTTCGGGACTTGGTCTGAGATATTTTTATTTTCTAGTTAGGACATGCCGCGGAATTTGCCGCCTTATCGCTCTTCTATCATGCATTATTGCGGCCACCATTCCTAAGATTGTCTTTGGCAAAAATTGCTCTCCGAAGCAAGGCTGAGTTAACCTTTTGAGGAAAAGGGCCATAAAAAGAGTGAATGATCTCCCGAGTTTACATCTCTCACCATCGCGACGATGAACCTATGGCCTTGCGACTCTCCCGCGCTCTGGAACGGGTGGGCCTGGAGAGTTATGTTTCTCTCTACAGTCTGTCTCCAGCCATCGCTCTCGCCGAGCGGGTGTCTTTTGGCGTGCGCAATTCCGAGTGCCTGGTGGCCCTGCTGACCGAAAAGGGCACAACTTCGGCTGATGTCGGCCAGGAGATCGGCCTGGCGCGGGGAATAGATCAACTCATCATCCCACTTCTGGAAGAGGGCGCAGCGATGCCTTTTCTCGTCGAGCACCTACTGCCTATCGTATTCACCGAGGACAGTTTCGACGATTGCGTCGGTCTGTTGATAAAGACCATTCGAGGTTTGAGTCGATTGGAGTGGCTGAAGGTTTCGTGCCCCAAATGCGGGGAGGAGATGACGCAGTATCTCACGCCGCAGGAGGAGGTCGACTCTGTTTTGCAGAAAGGCTCAAACCTGGAGACCATCTGCAGCTACTGCCAGAACAGGATATATCTTGACCCGAGGACCTTCGCGCCGCAGCAAAAATGAGAAAATAAAAAATGATTGGAGCATAGGCTTTACAGGTTTATTCTCCTCCTGTAAAGCTGTTTCTCCATTGCTCATTTCCATCGAGATCAGTCTTGATGAGAATTACGTCTCTGCCATTATCCGTCGCTGTCACGCCGGCAACAACATAGCCGTCATCTGTGCTGCGAATGTCGCCTCCGATATCATTGCCTGAGCCGAAGTTGAATGTCTTGTTCCACATCTCGTTGCCCTCGGCGTCGGTTTTCAGCAGTAGAACGTCGGAACTGCCTGTTCCCGTGGAGTCGGTAAAGCCGGCAAGGACATATCCGCCGTCATTGGATTGCTGAACGGATGAGCCGCCTTCTTTTCCCATACCCAGGCTGAATGTCTTCGTCCAGATCTCATTGCCGCTCGAATCGGTTTTAATGAAAAGCACATCCTCGCTTCCGGTTCCCTTGGAACTGGTTCGGCCAGCCATGATGTATCCGTCTTTTATTTCTCGCACATCTCCGCTGACGTCATCGCCGGAACCAAGGCTGTAGGTTTTGTTCCACAGCTTGTTGCCGCTCGAATCGGTCTTCATGAGGAGGGCGTCGTAGCTGCTGCTGGTGGAGTTGGTGTAGCCAGCTATTGTGTAGCCTCCGTCCTTGTTCTGCAGTACGGAGACCCCGATATCGTTTCCGGGACCGAAGCTGAACGTCTTGTTCCACAGCTCGCTACCCTCGGCGTCTGCCTTCAGCAGCAGAACATCGCTGCCGCTGCCACTCTTCGATTCGGTCTTGCCGGCAATAACGAATCCACCGTCGTCCGTTGCTCTCACATCAGCGCCGACGTCGTTGCCCGAACCCAAGGAGAAGGTCTTCTTCCACAGCTCGCTGCCGTTGGAATCGGTTTTCATGAGGAGGACGTCATATGTCGCATCCATGGAATTGGTGTATCCGGCCACGGCATAGCCTCCGTCCTTGGTTTGCAGGACCGATGCGCCGTCATCCTCGCCGGGTCCGAAGCTGTATGATTTTGTCCAAATCTCTTTTCCCTCGTCGTCGGTCTTGGTCAGCCAGACATCGTTGCCGTTGGCGTCTTTAGCTTCCCTGGTGCTGACTACTATGAAACCGCCGTCTATGGTTTTCTGGAATGAATCGCCCACTTCTAGGGATTGGTCGAGAACAGAGCTTATCGAATCCGTCGCTAGAGTGATTGATGGCAAAGCGAAAGCCAAAGCCAGTGCAACTAGGGCGATGGCTGCAATTCTATTCAGACTTTTTATATTATTTCTCATTTAAACTCTCCCAAAAATTGGGCAAAACCAAATGGTATTCCCATTTTCTGAGGTTATAATCTGTTAAAATGATATAAATAAGTTTTCAAGACGCTAACTGCTGGCGATATATTAATTGATGCAAAAATTGTTCGGCAAACATGAATCGATAGGGCTGCTCCATCGATTCATGCCGACATTGGTCGTTATGAATTTTCGTATCACTGATCGCTTCAATAGCACTACTAATAAGCGAATTTGATCTCGAAGGTCGCAATGGCTTCCTGTCCGGTAGCAATGAATTTCGCTCTGGCGGTGTAGATTCCTTCAGACTTGATTTCATCGGGATAGAAATACCAGGATTCGGTAGCAATTTTTACATATTCCGCTCCGGGAACGCTTACCGGTGTCTGCACTTGAGCAAAAATCTTGCCTTTGCTCCATTGCCATAAGGTCTCTCCCTTTCGCTCTATCGAGAAATCAAAGGTCTGCGCCGTCGGGCATATTCCTTCCCAGATGCTCCGGAAGGGCCACTTAGCCAGCAATGTCAAAGCTACGCTCTGGGGTATCTTCAGACCTGGCATTTTATCCACCCAGAGAATATCCGTATCAGGCTTGACTCTGATCTCCAGCTTATTTTGCGTTTCAGGATCATTTATCGGCTCGGTATGCCCTGCGAGCCGATAGTCGCTGATCTTTTCGTAGTCCAAGACACCATCATTTAATTTTCCTTCAATCGTGGCTTTCTTTCCCAGGTATTTCTGCAAAGCCGGGTCTTCCTGCCAGAGGTGTGTCTTCTTTGCAATCGCAATCTCTTTGTCATCCCACTGCTGCAGATAATACGCAGGGCCTTCCGATTTGCTGCCAATCGCATGCAGCTTCGAGAAAACAAATCCGTCGAACTTTGCCAATCGAATCATCCTCCCAAGATGCCTACTTTGGTTCAGAATTTTTAGAAAATATGCTCTCATACTTATACATATATTTTTGCATAAGTCCTATCTTAAATCCATGCAATCGTCATAAATAATAGCTTTAGCTCATCCGTCTCTTTGCGAATAATCAGATATCGATGACGGACGATGAAGTCTTAAATCGCAAGTTTGATCTCTGCCCCGCTCAATCATATCAAGCCTTTTAGCTAAGCTCATGACATCGTATGAAGCCACTAATACGCAAATCTGGCGTATTCTTTATCAATTATATCTGCAATATGGATATTGAGTCTCGCGCCTGAGAGGACGGAATAATGACCAATGAGCCGATCATAACTTTATCCATTAGGGAAATAGGAAGCAGCCCTAGCAGCGAATATCTATTTAATATCCTGCTTGATGGAAAACCTCTATCCAGCAACCAGAGCCTCTCGGCAACAGACTCTCGTTCGCTAAGGGAGATCTCGCGTCATTTCAGCGCTCTTTTTGAGCAGGGTTGTATGCCGGAAAAGGATGCTGAAGCTCAGCGGGAATTGGGAAAGTGTCTCTTTGATCTGTGGCTGGCATCCTCCTGGGAAAAGATCGTGGCCGCAATCCCAGTAAGTTCTCTGCGCCTCTTGGTCATTGCATCGGAATCTCCTGAGATCCTAAATCTGCCTTGGGAACTTTTGCTTCTCCCTGATGACGAGTTTCTCGGAATCAATCCCCTCTTTAGAATTCGCCGCCTTCCCAGTCCAAGAAAGCAGCTTGTTCCCTTTGCCGGAGAGCTGCGCCCAAGGCCCCTGCGGTTGCTCTTCATGGCATGCTCTCCAACGGATCAGCTCATCCTCGACTACGAGCGCGAGGAAGAGGCGCTATTTCGTGCGGTCTATGGTCAGGAAGTGGCCTTTGACTCCTGCGACCTGGGAACTTTTGAGGAGCTGAAGGAGAGGGTGAGCGAGTTCAAGCCGCACATCCTTCACTTAACGGGTCATGGCGCAGTTCTGGATGGAAAGGGCCACTTTGCTTTCGAG
>RPOO01000265.1 GCA_003857025.1 Methanothrix sp. | reverse complement strand
TGAGATCTTTACCGTTTCCCCATTGCCCAGAGCTTCCACTATTCCGCGATAGCTTATGCCGCCGCCTCGCCCCGCGGGGCTGTCCGGGTCCAGCCTTGAGCCTTTATGCTGCCAGAAAAAATCAAAGGTAAAGTCGCCTAGACACTTTTCACCGGAGGCTTCGATCTGCAGCAAGGCCATCACTTTGAGATATTGGTAGTGCTCTCCCCGGCAATGCGCTTGGAGATATTGACGCCTACCAGTGTGATCAGTATGGCGACTATGGCGGATATGGCCAGGTACTGCACGGACTCCACCATGCCGATGCCGAACTTCAGATCGGAGTTGCTGGCCAGAATGAAGCCGCTGGCCGACCAGATGACGAGACCCGTGGCCAGCAGGAAGGAGAAGTACGAGAAGGTGCGCGCGTCCCTGATGCCCTCCAGGTACATGTCCATGATCTTGCCGAGATTTATGCAAAGTGCCGCCACCACATACCACCAGATGCTTTCGTGCAGATAGATCATAACCAGCATGAAGTATCCGGGAAACATGGGCTCATGGTAGTACTGCCAGAAGTAAGCCACGCCGCGCACGGTGGCGATCACCACCAGCATGGCGGCGAGGATGTAAGTGATAAATGCAATCTTTCCTGCGTAAAGGGAATTACGCAGGGTCTGCTTTGCCTCATCCATAGAATCGTCCAGGCCCAGCCCCCGGAAGAGCAGATATAATCCCACGGCTCCCGTGATGGCCACCACTGCGCCGCTGGGATAGCCGAGCAGGCTGAAGATGGCGAACATGATCAGGGCCAGTGCCGGGGGGATGAAGACCGTGTGGCTGATCTTGGGATCGGTGAAGACCTGCTTGAGCAGGTAGTAGGTGCTCTCCAGGTTCGGGCTCTGCTTGACCAGCACGCGGCGCACGCCATTCACCTTGACGCGGGACTGGATGATGGGCAAGATGGCCTCATCCTCGGCACCGTCCGATACGACGAGAACGCCATCCGGTTTGAAGCGAGCTATCAAGTCCTCAAGTTGAGACGCCAGCTTGCTGTCCGATACGAGTCCTACCTTTATGTCCCCGGCAATCGACGCGATCTCCGCCTGCTTTCCCTGGGCCGTCAGCTCATCGAGAATCTTGATGCCGCCGAAAATGGTGTTGGTGTCCGAGTCCTCCGGATCGGCCATGCCCAGGCGCAAGGCTGCATTGACATTTTCTTCCCTGCCGATGATCGGGCTCTCGACTCCGGCCTTTCGGCCCAAATCGTTGTCTCGATCAATGCAGAGCACGAGGACATCCATATTTTAGTATTTGAGAAGATCATACTTAAAGGATTCTGTGGATGATACGTGATGGCATATAATTTTGGCATTATAGGCGGCTGAATTCAAGCTCATCCTATCGATCTATCCAATTGATTCTTCTATTGATTATCCCATCTACTATCCTATCGATCATCCTATCGAAATGCATCGACCCATCAGAAATGCAGCCGCCAAATCCGTCCTCAGGCATGATCAAAAACAGCAAGATATTTATTTTAACAATGACAACAAGTTCTCATGAAAATCGCTTTACCTATAACTATCTTCTTGGTTCTCTTGATATCGCTATCAAGCGCCGTAACATATAGCAATGCGGGGATTCAAGAATACGTTAATTCCTATAACGGTAAGATCGACAAGGCTCCCGATATTTTAAAGGGCCTGGTGGGCAACGAGAAGATTAATGTGGATATAACCGGAAGCGATGGATCGGTCTTCCGTGTTGGATTTGTAATGGAGAATGCCAAAATCAACCAGACGGTATCTGGCGGCCTTGGCGATCCCAGCATAGTCATAACCACCACAGAAAGCGCTATTAACAACATCCGAAGCTCGAAGAATCCAATTACAGCCTTCCAGAGCGAGAAGGACTCGGGCCAGATGAGCATAGAAGGAACGAATTTCCTTACAAGCGCAAAGCTTGGTGCGGTGCTCTCCAGCACGAGCGTTCTCCAGTTCTTCGGCAATGTGTTCTTTGGTTGAAAGAGCCGAATGTCTGGTACAAAATCTATTGATCTAAATCTATATTTTCTTTTTTTCGTGGTCCCTTTTGTTTGCTCTTTAGAAAATTATTAAAGTCATCCAGGCATAGTATATTCAAGTGATGTCCAAAAATAAAGTTCTAAATACCGAAATACTCCAAATGCTGGGCAATTTCACAAAAATCAAAATCAAGAGAGTGATTTAAAGGGGGGATGAAATCCGTGCATGATTTGATCATAGTAGGTGCGGGGCCTGCCGGCTCGGCGGCAGCCAGAGAAGCATCAAGGCTCGGGCTGGATACATTGATCCTGGAAAAGGAAGCCTTTCCCAGATACAAAGCCTGTGGTGGCGCTCTCTCCGACCGGGCGGTATCGACATTGGGCTTTCCGCTTCCCGAAGATCTCTGCGAGAGGACCATAACCGGAGCAAGAGTGCATTTCCGCGACAGGGTCATGGAGAAGCATAAAGGATACCGACTCACTACTTTGGTGACGAGAAGCAGCTTTGACCAATTCTTGCTACAAATGGCAGTGCAATCCGGAGCCGAACTGGCAGCAAAGAATGTTTTGGACTATCAAGAAAAAGATGGCTGCGTCTCGGTTAAGACCGAAGACTGCACTTATCAGTCTCGATTTCTGGTGATTGCTTCCGGCTGCCAGGATAGCCTGAAGAAAAAAGTGCAGGGCTTCGAGCCGATGAGGACTACTGGAATATGTATGGTCGCCGAGATCGAGGAAGACGATGAATTGATTGCCAAGAGATTGAACAATTCTCTGGATGTTTATTTCGGCGTGGCCGACATGGGCTATGGTTGGATCTTCCCGCATCGCGGCTACTATTCGGTCGGCATCGGCGGCCTGGCCTCCGGCCTGAAGCACCCTCGCATTGTTATGCAGGATTTCTTGAAGAGCAACGGCTTTCCGGCAGGCGTGAAGCTGCGCGGCCACCTCATACCGCAGGGCGGAAATGACAGGGTTACTGCCAAGGGAAGAGTGCTGCTGGCGGGAGACGCGGCAGGATTTGTGGATGCCTTCACAGGAGAGGGCATCTACTATGCATTGCGCTCAGGACAGCTGGCTGCCCGGGCGATTGGAGAAGGTCCTGCCTCAGAGGTTGCCGATCTGTACCGGATGAAATGCAAGAACGACTTTGGGGAGGAGCTGTGGTATGCTCTTTTACTTTCGAAGATGATGCACAGCTACCCGAATGTATTCCTGCGTATCCTGGCCTGTCAGGAGGAGATATTGGACAGGTACATTGAAATTGCCGCCTCAAAGAGGACCTACAAGGACTTCGTGCGCTGGCTGGTGCCGAGGCTTCCGATGAGCCTACTGCGAGCTATTTAAGCAAAAAAAAGTTTCAGGTGAAGACCTCGCCCGTCCTCACCTTGCCGGACTTCTCTACCGGAGAGACGAAGATCCTGCCGTCTCCGAACTTTCCCGTGCGTCCTGCATCACAGATAGTCTTCATCGCCGAATCGACATCCTCGTCCGAGATGTAAAGCTCCAGCTTGAGCTTGGGAAGGAGGTCGACCTCCATGGTGCCGCCGCGGTATTGCAGCTTGATGCCTTTCTGCTCGCCTCGGCCCAGAACCTCGATCACCGTCATGGCAATGAAGCCCTTTTCTTCCAGGGCTTTCTTAATCTGTTCGAGCCGTTCCGGTCTGATTATCGCCTCGATCTTTTTCACTTGTTACCACCTTCAAGCATACGCCTTCTCGCCGTGCTGGGCAATATCCAGGCCTACGTATTCCTCATCTTCCGTAACCCTCAGGCCCAGTGTCGCGTCCACGATCTTGGCCAGGATCAGCGTCATGACGAAGGCATAGATCACGGATGCGCCTGCCGCTATGACTTGGGCTGTGAATTGATGAAAGTTTCCGTAGAGAAGCCCGGTGTAGTTGTTGACCGATGCCGTGGCGAATATGCCCGTGGCAATCGCTCCCCAAAGGCCGCCCATGCCATGCACCGCCCAGGCATCGCAGCTCTCATCCAGGCCCCGTCCAACGCGCAGGAGCAGCATGCTGTAGCACAGGACTCCAGCCACGCCGCCGATGATAATGGCAGACAGGTTATCCACGTAGCCCGCTGCTGGCGTGATGGCCACCAGACCGGATATGCCGCCGC
>RPOO01000264.1 GCA_003857025.1 Methanothrix sp. | reverse complement strand
GCCAATGAGACAGGAGAGCGGATTCCCATGACTCTGGCTGATCTGAATCCCGAGAAGGGAACCATCACCATCATCTTTTCCGTAGTAGGCAGATCAACGGTTCTATTTGGCGATTTGCAGGAAGGCGATTACTACCTGGATGTTGTGGGCCCGCTGGGAAAGCCTACCGACATCGGGATGGTCGGCACGGCCATCTGCGTGGGCGGAGGCACGGGAGTCGCGGTTCTCTATCCGATCGCCAAGATGCTTAAGAAAATGGGAAATAGAGTAATAAGCATCATCGGAGCCCGCTGCGAGGAGCTTATCATTTTGCGTGAGGAGATGGAAAGTGTCTCGGATGAGCTATTGATCTGTACCGATAACGGTTCCGTGGGACGCAATGCCCTTGTGACGGAGCTGTTGGCGGAAATCCTGGCCAAAGAGACTCCGGGCGTCGTGGTCGCCATCGGTCCCGTGGCCATGATGAAGCGTGTGAGCGACATTACGCGCCCCCAGAACATCAAGACCATCGTCAGCCTCAATCCCATTATGATCGACGGCACCGGAATGTGCGGAAGCTGTCGCGTGGAGGTGGGCGGCGTCGTCAGGTTTGCTTGCGTGGATGGGCCTGAGTTCGACGGGCATGAGGTGGACTTCGATCAGCTCATGCAGCGATTGCAGGCATTCCGGGATGAGGAGAAGCAGAGCCTGGATGCGTGCGGCGGCGCGAAGGTGCACAGATGCAAGATGGAAGAGGAGATTGCTGTCAAGGATCTGAGAAAGCCGGGCGAAGCAGCGGTGGCCGAGGTCAAAGCGGCTTGATTTGAGACGGGCCGCTCTGCAATTTTATTTATTTCAAATTTTCGATTTTATTATTGTCCATAAATGTTTTTCCATCAATGTTTTGCTAAGGTAGATTACCCAAAACATGAGATAATTATTTTTAGGATGAGCCCATTTGGATAAAACAAATAGAGTTACAGCCCGGTTTTCGATAATGGTTAATCGGTTACGAGGATTTTCAATGAAAAAGACACAGGTTTATACCCTGATAATCACCGCCGCAATGTGTCTTCTCGCTGCGATGGTGTTTGCAGGTATCTCCGGCACCGGCCAGATCGCAAGCCAAACCGTCGGCCAACCTCAGAGCGTATCGTTCAACGCAACGCCCGTTCAGTATGCACAGGTCAACGGAATTAAGCTGGGATACCGTGAATTCGGGTCAGGCGAACCGCTCCTGATGGTCGAGGGATTCGGAGCCACCATAGATGGCTGGAACCAGACCTTCATCGGCATCCTTGCTTCGAAGTACCATGTCTATACCTATGATCACCGGGGAATGGGATACAGCAGTGACAATAATGCAACGCCTACAATGTCCCGGTATGCGGATGATGCTGTCGGGCTGATGACGGCCCTTGGCTACGACAGCATGAATGTGTACGGTGTCTCCATGGGATCTTCGATCTCCCAGCAGCTGGTCATTGATCACCCGGAGCGCGTGCGAAAACTTGTCCTCGATTCTACCTCATACAGTGTCAGAATCCCTGAGACGAAAAGACTGCTTGGAATCATTGAAGCGGTCAACGCCGATCCCACTCAGCCGCAGGGCCTTCGCGAAGAGGCACAGGCAAATCTCGCATGGAACGGGTCCTATGACGGCCTTTCCGGTATACGAAAGGATGTCATGCTTGTTGTGGGTACCGCAGACACTACGACCCCTGATGCGGTTTCAGTCCAGATGGCCGGGCAGATCAACGGATCTTGGCTCGTGCGGTTCAAAGGGCTCCCGCATGTCGGGTCCCATTATGCGCCCATCGAGTACGGGGAGAACGCACTCACGTTCCTCGGCATGGATGAATCGCCCTTGAGCTGATCCTTGGGCAAACAATTCTCTTTTTTTCATGGTTCATTCAGTTTCATGTTTTGCAGTTCATGCTTTATGTTCTGTTTTATGCTTCATGCGTTATGTTTAATTACTTATAATTTCTGCTTTATAGTTTATACATTCTGTTTCTCCGATTTTCTCAGATAAGGGTCCTTTTTCTCTCCTGCAAATATGCGTTAATAAAATCAACGGCTTCGCAAATTTCGCGATCTTGAGGCAGACCCGTCTGCAGACTCTCCAGATAGCCTCTCTCCTCAATGATGGAAAAAGTGACCGGAAAGTTGATGTCAAAGACCCAGCTCAGATACATCAACCTCATATCGTTCAGATTTTTCAGCGCCGCGATCCCAACCAGCCTCCGGTTCAAAATATCATGCACAGCTTGCCTGGAGAATCCTGTTTCCTCTTCCAGACCGAGATCTAATGCCTTGTTCATATTCGGATCGCTATTTCTCATCTCAAGGTGCCCGACGATCAATCCCAATATGTCCAATTTGTCGGCATCACGAATCAGCCTGGAGAAAAGGAGCCTTTCGCCCCTTTCCGTCTCAGGGATTGCATATTTGTTGTGGAGCCAGACGGCTCTTTGCAGCAGATGCCCTTCATCCTTCGGCAGCCCATGAAGAATTCCGGAGCGAACGATGACCTTCACACCCAGGGCGGCATGGTCCGTAGAGATGCGGTCATTGAAGGTTCCGTATTGCCTTAATTGCTCGAATCGGCCAACGTCATGGAGGATCGCCAGGACTTCAGCCATGGCAACCTCTTCCGGGCTTAAGAGGAGAGATCCGGCGATGCGGGAGATATTATCACGGACTCTCGCCGTATGCTTCAGTTTAAGAATTATGTTCTTCTCGATCTCCGGGTCGGGGCTGTGAAATCGACTGGCATAATCATCAAACCAGGTTTGATAGAAAGAGAGGAAGCAAGAGTTCATCCGGATCAGACGACCTTTCCGCCTGTCCAGCGACTATAAAATCCTTATGGTAGATCTCGGAGATATCAAATATCTCAAATGCTATTGTAATGGATGCTCGTGATGAGGAATGCTCATGATGACGGACAATCATAATGAGAGAGCGATCTCGCATTGCTCCGTGAAAAAAGAAAGCGCAAAAGTCGCCAGAATATATGGGGGGTAGACTATCAAAATGTGGCAGGCTTTTGCTACTATTACTACCAAATCCTGGAATATTAAATTTACGATGATGGCCAGGCTGGCTGCTGAGCAGTGCCTGCCGGATATCAAATGCCAAACATTCGGGTCGTGCACCTGGTTAACTGAAACTCAATTCAAACCGATATTTATTAAACGAAATCTCAGTTTTAGCGGCTGAGTGAATCGCGGGTTTCAATGAAATCGGCGCATGCCCAGAATCCGGAACTCCTGCCTCAGCAAACCCTGCAAGGTCCCCCGATCCGCATCACTTCTGAGCGACGGTGACCTGCAAACTTTGACTCAAACTACTCAAACTTTAACTCAGATTCTCTGGTAATTAATAAAGGGGTAGTGCTGAGCCGGAGCTTAACGTCCGGGCTCAAGCGGTGGTCTTGCTCTTGGCGATGTACTTGATAAGATCCGAGCCGATCCTGGACTTCACCCGAATCTGCTCAGCCACATCGTCAACGGATACGCCGCTGGCAGTCAAGGCATTGATTTCCTCAAGGGTAGCACTGTCCACGGTGTAGTACTCATCCAGGTCCTTTCTGTGGCCCCACACATCGCCTTCCAGCAGATCAATGCCCTGCATGTCCAGGAATACTTGAATGGCATTGGACATGGTCTTATTGTAGGATGGCGGAACCTGAATCATCCTCAACCGGGGGCATCTTTGCATCAGATTTAGGAAATCTACATTGCTGGCCCGGAAAGCCAGATGAACTGTCTTCTCATTGGGGTTCAAATTGGGGATCTCAGTTCTGGCGCTGATTACTCTAAGTCTCATTTTATCACTCCATGCATTAATCTGCATCAATATTATTAATAGACACTTCCAATTGCATTCGCTGTACACATCAGACTAAAACGATTGCAAAAGAGGCCATCACTACCAGAAATCTGGAAATCCTGGATCTAACTAGCGCTGCAAGCGGTTCTGGGATGTATCTGATCACAGCCGTCGATGCCAGTCTTATATGCCAATAATCATATCGTCTCTCATAAGAAAATCAGGCGGCGGACAGCATGGCGACAAAAAAGGAAGAAATGCAAATTAGTATAAGTGAACTCCTCCCACGGCCTGAAGGTCGGGGCTTCCCTGCTGTTTCTTCATGGTAGTGGATCATCGCCCTCTGGCTCCTCGACCGTTTTGCGGGAATTTTCGGTTTCCCCTTCATCGTGGAAGTTTGGCGTATCCAGGGACAGTCCACT